>JAIYCN010000135.1 GCA_027487995.1 Rubrivivax sp.
CACAACAACATCGGCCCTTCGGTGGACACGGGTGACCGCTTCTTCTGGTTCTCCACCACGGGCTGGATCATGTGGAATGCGGGGTTGGGTTCGCTGCTGGGCGGCACCACGTTCTGCCTGTTTGACGGCAGCCCCAGCGGCCCCTCGAAGAACCCGGATTGGAGCGTGCTGTGGCGCTTTAGTGCGCTGGCGGGCATCACCTTCTTTGGCGCGGGTGCGGCCTACTACGCGGGCTGCCTGAAGGCCGATGTTCAGCCTTGCGACCTGGCCGATCTTTCGCGGCTGCGCGCCGTTGGTTCCACCGGATCGCCCTTGAGTGACGAGTGCTACGACTGGATCTGGGAGCGCTTGCCGCGCATTGATGGCCAGCCGATCTGGATCAACCCCATCAGCGGCGGCACCGACTTTGCCGGTGCCTTTGTGGCGGGCCACATCATGCTGCCGGTGGTGCGTGGGCAGATGCAGGTGCGCTGCCTGGGCGCCGCCGTGGAGGCCTGGAGCGAGGACGGCCAGCCCTTGATGGACGAAGTGGGCGAACTGGTGTGCACGCGGCCCATGCCCTCAATGCCGCTGAAGTTCTGGAACGACGATGGCGACCGGCGCTACCGCGAGGCCTACTTCGACACCTACCCGGCCACTGAATCCCGCGGCGCGGTGTGGAGGCATGGCGATTGGATTCGCTTGATTCCCCAGCGCGATGCCCAAGGGGTGGTGCAGTCTGTGGGCTCCGTCATCTACGGGCGCAGTGACGCCACCATCAACCGCCATGGCGTGCGCATGGGTACAGCCGAGCTGTACCGTGCGGTGGAGGCCCTGCCGGAGGTGATGGACAGCCTGGTGGTGGATCTGGAGTACCTGGGCCGCGAAAGCTGGATGCCGCTGTTCGTGGTGCTGCGCGAAGGGCTGGTGCTGGACGAGGCCTTGGAGCAGCGCCTGCGCGGCGCGATTCGGCAGGCCCTGTCGGCGCGCCATGTGCCCAATGAGATTTTTCAGGTGCCGGCCATTCCGAGGACCCTTTCGGGCAAGAAGATGGAGCTGCCGGTGAAGAAGTTGCTGATGGGGGCGGCGCCGGAGGCGGTGATGAAGCGCGACGCGATGGCGAACGCGCAGAGCATTGATTGGTTTATCGCTTTGGCGCAGTCACGTCAACCGAAGTGAGGCCTGTGCGTTGAAAATATAGTTTTTCTCTGTTCAGGCCGATTCATGACCCCGCGTCTTCTGATTGTTCCCACCCTCATCTTGGCTGCTCTGTTGAGCGCCTGCGCCACTTCCAGCCCTGATGTGGTGCGCCGAGGCGAAGCCCAGCGCCAGTCCGTGGTGTATGACGCGGTGATCCTGTCCATCCGCAATGTGCGCATTGACGGCTCGCAAAGTGGTGCGGGTGCGGTGACCGGCGCGGTGGTGGGCGGTGTTGCAGCTTCGACCGTGGGCAAGGGCCGCGGCTCGGATGTGGCCGCGGTGCTGGGTGCCATTGCCGGCGCCGCCGTGGGCAATGCGGTGGAGCGCACCAACACGGGTGAAGAAGGTGAAGAGTTGCTGCTGCAGTTCAGCAACGGTGAGCGGCGCACCATCGTGCAGGGCAAGGGACAGGAACAACTGCGCCCGGGTGATGCGGTGATCGTGATCCAGACGGGTGCGAACTTCCGCGTGGTGCGGGCGCCGGCTCGAGCAGCCTCGCCCACACCGGCTCAGCCTTCGGTGGGTACGCCGCCTCCTGCGGGCCGCTGATTCTTGTCTTCGCCGCAGGCGCGGCCGCTCTGCATCGCCCAAGCCCGTTCAAGGTCGTTTGGGAAAACGACGCGTTTGGCCTACCGCCAACACGAAGAATTCATCTTCGCCCAGCCCGTGCGCCGCGCGGGCTGCGGCCAAATCCTTGGGCGGTTGATCCGGCGCTTCATCGGCCAGGATGAAGGTGCCCCAGTGCACCCCCAAGCTGGCGCGCGCGGCCACATCGCGGTGGATGAACACCGCTTCTTCGGGGTTCACATGTTGCTGCCGCATGAACCAGCGTGGTTCATAAGCGCCAATCGGGATGGCGGCGAAGTCGAAGCCCCGATCCCCCTGACGTGAGCGGAAGTGCTCGCGGGTGCGCTTGAAGTCGCCCGAGTAGCCGGTGTCGCCGGCGAAGTAGAAGTGGAAATCGGGCGCGAACACCGCATAGCCACCCCACAGGGACTGCATGCGCCCGTCGCGGATGGAGCGGGCCGACCAGTGCTTGACCGGTGTGAGCACCACTTCAACCGGACCGCTGGCGCTGGGGGTATTCGTGAGGACGTGGCTCTGCCACCAGTCCAGCTCCACCACACGCGTGATGCCCAGGTCGGTGAACCAGCGCTTGATGCCCAGCGGCACCACGAACTGCGGTGGCCCCCCTGGCTGCGCATTGAGGGCCAGCACGCTCTTCTCGTCCAGATGGTCGTAGTGGTTGTGCGAGATCACCACCAGGTCGATGCGCGGCAGTTGCGGCAAACGAACACCCGGCGGCTGCGTGCGCGCAGGCCCGATGCCGATGTCCACCGGCATGGGGCGCTCCGAGAACATCGGGTCGGTCAGCAGATTGATGCCACCAAACTGAACAAGGACGGTGGAGTGGCCGATCCAGGTGGCCGCAGGCTCCATCGCAATGCCGGCCCGGGCATTGCGGTGGATGAACTCGAGATCGGGCGCCACCACCGGTGTGGGTGCCTGCGCCACCGGTGGGGTTCCGTTGCGCCACTGCTGCCAACGCCAGCGCAGGAATTCGCTGAAGCGCTCATGCTCGAAGTGCTCCAAGTTGCGAAAACCGTCGGGCCGGTGATGAGGCTTGGCCGCGTCGTAGTGCACGTTCACCGGTGTGGCACAGGCCACCAGCCCCACCACGGCAGCCGCGGCCAGCGCCGCCAAGCCCCAGGCCATGCGCCGCATCACCACACCGCGATCGGGTCTTCAACCATCATGCCGTCACCGGGCTTGCAGCCAAAGGTCTGCCCGAACGCCGGCATGTTGCTCAAAGGGCCACGCACACGGTAGGGGCCTGGCGAATGCTGGCCGGTGCGGATCTGCTGCTCCAGGGCTTCAGGCCGCTGCTTGCCGCGCCAGATGATGGCGTTGTTCATGAAGAACTGTCGCGAGGCGGCGTTGGCGTCTGCGGCCGACAGATTCTGACGTTTGAGCGAGAGCTGCAGGGCGTCGAATGCGATGTTGATGCCGCCGAGGTCCGAGATGTTTTCGCCGAGCATCTGCCGGCCGTTGATGCGCAGGCCCGGCAAAACCTCGTAGCGGCTGTAGAAGTCGGCCACACGGTCAGCGCGGGATTTGTAGGCCGCAGCGTCTTCCGGGGCCCACCAGTCCTTCAGATTGCCCACGGCGTCGTACTGGCGGCCGCGGTCGTCGAAGTGGTGAATGATCTCGTGGCCGATGACCATGCCGATGCCGCCATAGTTGGTGGCGTCGCTGGCCTTCTCGTCGAAGAAGGGCGGCTGCAGGATGCCGGCCGGGAACACGATGCG
Organism: Rubrivivax sp.; assembly: GCA_027487995.1. Taxonomy (GTDB): domain Bacteria; phylum Pseudomonadota; class Gammaproteobacteria; order Burkholderiales; family Burkholderiaceae_C; genus RFTU01. Next base: position 3,489 of record JAIYCN010000135.1, read on the forward strand.
GTTTTGACCGGCTGCAAACGCATTGACGATGTGCGGCGAGGTGTCCCAGCGGTTGCGTTCCGTGGGCTTGGGCAGGTCCGCCAGGCGCTGCGCGTGGCCCCAGGCCTGCACCTTCATGAAGTTGCCGGCCGGGTCCTTCGGGTCCAGCGTGAGGCCGCTGTAGTCGGGCCACTTCTCGGGGCCGCCGATCTGCGCGCTGAGGCTGGCCAGCTTTTCCTGCGCGCGTTGCTTGGTGGCCGCGGTCATCCAGGGCAGGGCGTCGATGCGGGTGCGCATCGCGGCGCGCACGTCTTCGATCATGCGGTTGGCCTTGGCCTGGGCCTGCGGCGAGAAGGACTCGCGCACGAAGAGTTCACCCAGGGTCTGCGCCAGCGGCTCCCAGCCGGTGCGGCCTCCGATCAGGTAGACCAGTTGCTCGGCGCGCGGATTGGGCTTGGTGATGCCGCGCTGCACGCGCTCGCGCCAATCGAACGATGCCGCTTGAAAGCGTTCGTCCAGCCAGGGTGACAGCGCGTCCAGCAGGCGCACCCGCAGGTAGGTTTGCCAGGTGGACAGCGGCGCCTCGGCGGCCAGTTGCGCCACGGCCTGCGCGTGCCGCGGCTGCGGCAGCATGAAGGCCTGGTCGGCCGAGAGCCGTTCACTGGTGGCGCCCGAGGCGCGGGCCCAGGCGGCCCAGTCCAGGCCCGGGGCTTCGCTTTGCAGCGACTGCAGCGTGCGCCGGTGGTTGGTGGCCTGCGGGTTGCGGCGCTCCACTGCGGTGAGCATGGAGCGGGCCAATGTGGTCTCGAAGGCCATGAGGGCCTCGATGGCCGCATCGTCATGGGGCTGCCCTGCCAACTGCAGCAGCGAGCGCACATGGGCGCGGTAGGCGTCCTGCAGGCGCTTGGAGGTGGCGTCCGTCTTGAGGTAGTCGTCACGGTCGGGCAGACCGATGCCGCTGCCGCCCACACTGAGGATGTGGCGCCGCACATCTTCGTTGTCGGGCATCACGCCCATGCCCACCGGCCCGCCCAGGCGGTGGCGGGTGAACTCGGCCAGCAGTGCCGGCAGTTCCTTGCGGTCCTTGAGGTCTGCGATGCGCTGCATCAGCGGCTGCGCTGGTTTGAGGCCGGCGGCCTGCGCCACCGAAGGGTCCAAGGCACTGCCGTACCAAGCGGCCAGCAGCTTCAGGCCCGGCGTGTTTTGCAGTTGGGGCTCGGCCAGCAGCTTGTCCAGCGAGCGGATCAACAGTCGTGTGTTGGAGACGGCCAGCTGGTCGAAGCTGCCGATGCGGGCGCGGTCGGCCGGCAGTTCGGTGCTGTTGACCCAGGCGCCATTCACATGGTCGTAGAAGTCGGTGCAGGCTGAGACCGTTGTTGCCGAAGCGGAAGGTGCAGAAGCCATTGGATTGGCCAGGGCAACCGAGCAAAGGGTGGTGGCGCAGGCAGCCAGGGTGGCGCGGCGGATGAGTGAAAGGCGCATGGAGAGGAGGCCTGAGAGGAGGCCTGAGTAGTGATGCATGTGAAGTGGAAAAGGATAACGTCAGATGCCCCCATCCACTTCGCCCAGGGAGAATGCATCCCATGCAAGTGAGCTCTTTTGCCACCTCCGAATCCTGGGCTGCACGCGTTTGGCGTTTGGCGCTGGTCACGGTCTTGGGCTTCGCCTCGGGTTTGCCCCTCGCCCTCACCGGACAGGCCCTGCAGGCCTGGATGAGTGTCGAGGGCCTGGATCTGGCCACCATCGGCTTTCTCAGCCTCGTGGGCTTGCCCTACACCTTCAAGTTCCTGTGGGCGCCGCTGATCGACCGCTTTGACTTGCCGCTCCTGGGACGCCGTCGCGGTTGGATGGTGCTGTCCCAGTTGCTGCTGGCCGCGGCGCTGTGGTCGCTTGCGCAGGTGTCACCGGCGCAGCAGATCAAGCTGTACGCCGCGCTGGCGGTGCTGGTGGCGTTTCTCTCGGCATCGCAGGACGTTGTGATCGACGCCTACCGCACGGAACTGCTGCATGCGCGTGAGCGAGGTTTGGGCGCCTCGCTCAATGTGATGGGCTACAGACTGGCCATGATCGTGAGCGGGGGGCTGGCCTTCATTTGGACCGATGCCCAGCAAGGCGGTGGTTGGACCTGGGGGCAGGTGTATGAGTGGATGGCCGTGCTCATGCTGGGTTTGGCGGTGGTGAGTGCCGTGGCCACGCCGCGCTTGGCTGCAGGCTCTTCGGCTGACGATACTGAGGTGGATGCAGCGGGCAGTTCAAGCCCCGCGCGAGACCTGCTGGGTTTCGGCGCAGTGGTGCTGGCGGTGGCCCTGGGCGTTTTCATGACGGACCGGTTGGGTGGTGATGCGGCCCGATTGCTGATTGGAGGCGTGCTGGAGGCGTCGAGCATGCCCGCTGCCCTGCAGGCCAAGTGGATCAACCTGGTGTCCCTGCTGCTGGGCCTGGCGCTCACGATTCCGCTTGCGGCCTGGGCTGCGCGCAAGGCCGGCTTTGCCACCTTGTTGTCCGGCCTTTCCAGCTACTTCGTGCAACCGCGCGCCTGGGCCTTTCTGGCGCTCATCGTGCTCTACAAACTGGGGGATGCGTTTGCCGGCTCCTTGCTCACCCCGTTTCTGTTGAAGTCCATGGCCTTCACCAGCGCCGAGGTGGGCGTGGTGAACAAGGTGATCGGGCTGTGGCTGACAATTGGTGGCGCCTTGCTGGGTGGTGCGCTGATGATGGGCCTGGGCCTGTGGCGTTCGCTGTTGGCCTTTGGCGCGCTGCAGATGGCCAGCAACCTGGGGTTCTGGTGGCTGGCCGCCACCGGCAAGGCTTCGCTGGGCTCGGTGCTGCTGCCCGCCTTCGACTGGGGCTTTGTGAAGCTGGCCACGGCGACGCCGGTGGATGGCAGCCTCTTGATGGTGATTGCCTTTGAAAACCTCAGCGGGGGCATGGGTACGGCGGCCTTCGTGGCCTTCCTGATGAGCCTGTGCAACCAGCGCTACACCGCCACGCAGTTCGCCCTGCTCAGCGCCTTTGCCTCGGTGGGGCGCGTATGGGTGGGGCCGATGGCGGGCGTGTTGGCCGAGAGCATCGGCTGGCCGGTGTTCTTCCTGGTGAGCACGGTGGCTGCGCTGCCGGGCCTGTGGCTGCTGTGGTGGCTTCGCGGTGAGGTGCGTGCACTGGAAGCGCCAGTGGCTGCAAAATCGGCTGCTTGAGTTCGACTTGAATCCAACACCCGCAACCCGATCTGTAGGGCCATGAACGACGATCCCTGCCAACCGCACCTGGAGGCGACCGACGCACGCCAGTCGCCGGCGGACTTCCGCACCGACGGTGAATTCGCATTGCCGGCGCTGATCGCTGGCCGCCGGTGTGCCTGCCAGCCTGCGTCGACCGCCTTGGGTTGTGGACTTCATGGGCGCCGGCTGTTCACGGGTCTGGCCGTGGCCTCCGCTGCGATGGCGCTGCCCGGAATGGCCCGGGCGCAGTCCAGCACGCCGGCTGCGCCGCCGGTGGACGAGGGTGTCCGCAAAGACGTCGGAAAGTCCTCGGTGTTCGTGAAGGCGGTGCCGCCGGAGCAGTTGGAGCAGGCTGCCGAAGCGCAGTTCCTGCAGATGTCACGCGAGGCGCGCCAAAAGAACCAGTTGGCGTCGCCCGATCACCCGCAGTTGCAACGACTGCGGGCCATTGCGCAGCGCATCATTCCCTTTGCGCCACCGTGGAATCCGCGCGCGCGTGACTGGAAGTGGGACGTGCAGCTTTTCGGCAGTGCGCAGATCAACGCCTTCTGCATGCCGGGCGGCAAGATCGCCTTCTACTGGGGCATCCTGTCCAAACTGCAGCTGAGCGACGATGAGGTGGCCATGATCATGGGCCACGAGGTGGCGCACGCCCTGCGCGAACATGCGCGCGAGCGCATGGGCAAACAGGTGGCCACGCGCGTGGGGGCCAATGTGGTGTCATCGCTCTTGGGGCTGGGGCAGCTGGGCGACATGGCGGTGGGCATGGGCGCGCAGCTGCTTTCTTTGAAGTTCAGTCGGGACGATGAAACCGAGGCCGACCTGGTGGGCCTGGAGTTGGCCGCCCGTGCGGGCTACAACCCTGAAGCCGGAATCTCGCTGTGGCAGAAGATGCTGCAGGCCAACAAGGGTGCGCCTCCCGAGTTCATGAGCACGCACCCTGCTGGTGAGTCCCGCATTCAGGACATCAAGAAGGTGTTGCCCAAGGTGGAGCCTTTGTATGTTCGGGCGGCGAGGCCCGATCGGGTGTTCGGGCCACCGGCGGCCAGCAAGTCCTGACAGGGGCCCTCAGGTACCACCAACGTAGGGGTTGCTGCGGCGCTCGCGCCCAAAGGTGCTTTCCGGCCCGTGTCCTGGAATGAAGACGGTGTCGTCTCCCATCGGCCACAAGCGCTGGGTGATGCTGCTGATCAGCGTGTCGTAGTTGCCACCGGGGAAATCGGTGCGGCCAATGCTGCCAGCGAAGAGTACGTCGCCCACGAAGCAGCGCTGAGCTTCCTTGGAAAAGAACACCACATGGCCTGGCGTATGACCCGGGCAGTGCCGCACCTGCACTGTGCTGTTGCCGATGCTCACCGTGTCGCCGTCGGCCAACCAGCGGTTGGGAGTGAACATCTCGGCTTGCGGAAAGCCGAAGTGCACGCTTTGCTGGGGCAGGCCGTCGATCCAGAACTGGTCGCCTGGGTGTGGGCCGACGATGGGCAGACCGTCTTCGCGGGCGAGTTGACCGGTGCCACCCGCGTGGTCGATGTGGGCGTGGGTAAGCCAAATCGCCTTGATCGTGAGGCCGCGGGATCGGGCCGCAGCGCGGATGCGGTCGAGTTCGCCGCCCGGGTCGATGACGGCGGCTTCCTTCGTTTCGTCGCACCACACCAGCGAGCAGTTCTGCTGAAAGGCGGTGACGGGCAGAGTTTCATAGCGGAGCATGCCCCATTATCCTGGGGTGACCCCATCAGCCCGCTCGAGCGGCCCCTGGGCCGCGTCCCGCACCGCCCCAATCCACTACTGGACGGACAACCGCTTGGTGCTGCCCGCGGCCTTCTTGGGCAGCTTCAGGGTGAGGATCCCGTCCTCATAGCGCGCGTCGGCCTTGGCTTCGTCCACCGGACAGTCCAGCGTGAACGAACGGCTGGCGTAGCCTTCTTGGCGCTCTTTGAACAGCATGCGCCCGTCCTCACTCTCTTCCTTTTCAGACTTGGTCTGTGCGCTGAGCGTGACCAAGCTACCGTCGATGCGCACGTCGATGTCTTCCTTGCGCACGCCGGGGATGTCGGCCTTCACCAAGTAGCTGTCGTCTTGCTCGGACAAATCAACGCGCATGCGCGGTGCACCGTCGAGCACGCTCATGCGCCACGGGCGCATCAGGCCGCGCAGGGTGTCGTCGAAGGGGTCACGCAGGAAGGGGTCGAGGAGACGAAGGTCATTCATGGTGGGACTCCAAGTGGAAGGTGTTGGCGAGGGTTCCGAAGTGGAACGCAGCGTGATGTTCGATGCACGCGGTGCGGGAAGCCTTGAGCGGGCGCAGCGGTGATGCGGCATCTGCGGCCCTGGCGCTGAAACGATGAGGGCAATCGCGGTCGATACACTGCCCTCACATGGAAGCTTTTCTGATCTCCACCGGTGTGGTCGCCCTGGGCGAAATGGGCGACAAGACGCAACTGCTGGCCATCGTGCTGGCCGCCGCGTTTCGCAAACCGATTCCCATCATCGCGGGCATCTTCGTGGCCACGGTGCTCAACCATGCCGCGGCAGGTGCGCTGGGCGGTTGGGTGGCGCAATTGATGGGCCCGGGTGTGTTGCGCTGGGTGATCGGCCTGTCCTTCCTGGCCATGGCTGGCTGGATGTTGGTGCCCGATGAAATTGACGAGGAAACGGCCGCGGGCCGTCAGCGCTTTGGCGTGTTCGGCACCACGGTGATCGCCTTCTTCCTGGCCGAGATGGGCGACAAGACGCAGATTGCCACCGTGGCGCTGGCTGCGCGCTACACCGAGGTGGTGCAGGTGGTGTTGGGCACCACCGTGGGCATGATGCTGGCCAATGTGCCGGCCGTGTTCCTGGGTGACCGCATCGCGCAGAAGGTGTCGATGCGGTTGGTGCACGGCATTGCGGCGGCCATTTTCGCGGTGCTGGGCGTGCTCACCCTGTTCAATGTGGGGCAGTTGTTTTGAAAACTGGCTTGACTGCAAGGCTGCTGCTGGTGGGACCGCTGCTGACGGCCTCTCTTTTTTTGGGGGCCTGCTCAGGCTGGTCTCCAGCCGGGCTTGCGCGGTCCGCTGTTGCTGAGCCTGTTTTGGAGGGCCCTGCAACGGCTGGCTTGGCTTCGACACCTCGTGTGGTGTCTATCCCCAGTTTTGATCGGTCCTCTTTGGGTGCGCCTCTGATGCTCAAGGGGTACTGGACGCCCGCAGCGGCGGGCCACTCGGCTCAGGGCCGGACTGGGGCGGTGATGCTGCTGCATGGCTGCGGCGGACCCTATCAGGCCGACGGTGCACTGTCGGCTCGAATGCGGAGTTACACCCAACGACTGAACGAATTGGGCTGGTCGGTGCTGGTGTTGGATTCACTCACTCCGCGTGGTGAGCGGGAGTTGTGCACGCAGCGGGCAGGCTCGCGCCGCGTGACACAGGCCAATCGGCGCCTGGACGCGTGGGCTGGCCTGACATGGATGGCCGCGCAGCCAAACGTGGATGCCAATCGCCTGGGCATGATCGGGTGGTCCAACGGTGGGTCAACCGTGCTGGCGGCGCTTCAGGCCGATCGCTTTGCATCCCGCCCCGAAGGTGTGCCGGTGCCCGCCTTCGCGGTGGCCTACTACCCCGGTTGCATGGAGTTGCAGAGGGTGCGACAGCGGCCGGTTGCACCGCTGCTGATGCAACTGGGCCAGTCAGACGACTGGACGCCCGCCCAGCCCTGCCTTGATTGGGCGCAGGAGCTCAAGGATGCGCAAGGGTTGCGCGATGCGGACCTCGAAGTGGCGCTTTACCCGGGGGCTTACCACGGCTTTGATGGGGAAGGCCCGGTCCGATTGCGGCGCGATGTGCCGAACGGCGTGAATCCGGGGCAGGGCGTACACGTGGGGGGTGATCCCCAGGCACGCCGGTCCTCCCAGGAGCGGCTGAGCCAGTGGCTCCTTCGCTTCGTTTCTCCACGGCACGACCCGTCTTGATGAGCGAGCACTTTGGCGTCGCGTGCCGCTGAATTCGACGCCGCTTCAACCAAGACGATCAATTCGCCGCGCCAGCACCACCGAGGTCTGCGTGCGGATCACGCCCTCGAGCGTTCCGATTTCGTCGATGAGGCCATCCAGCCGCAGGGCCGACGGTGCATGCAGTTGCGCCACGTAGTCGAACTCACCACTGACCGTGCACAACTGGCGCACTTCGGGCATGCGCTGAAGGCGCTGCTCCACGCTTCGTCCGCCGCGGGGCTGCACCGAGATGTGCACGAAAGCCTGCAGGCTGGCGTCCTGTGCGTCCTGCCCCAGGCGAACGGTGTAGCCCAGGATCACCCGGTCCCGCTCCAGCCTTGAAAGGCGCGCCAGCACAGTGGTGCGGGCCACGCCCAGTTGCCGGGCCAGGTCGGCGGTGCTCTGGCGGGCATCGGTCTGCAGCAGGCTCAGCAGCACGCGGTCGATTTCGTCGCGGGGGCCCTGCAGGGCCACGGGCGCTTGAGGGCGGGTGCGTTTCTTGGGTGTGGCCATGGTCGTGGTTCAGGGCGTCAAGTTAGTTTTTGACTAATCGTCAGTTTAGTGATTCAAAACGTCATAAAAGTAGAATAGATTGACGTCTTGATGCTATCTTGTGTCGCGTCGGCTGGCTACAGTGAACCGCGTCAACAGTCACGATAGGCCACACATGAAGACCATCCTCCTGGGCGCCGGCCATATCGGCCAGACCATTGCCCGCCAGCTCAGCGCCACGGGCTACTACACCCTCACCGTGGCGGACCGCAGTACACAGGCCCTGCAGCCCCTGGCGGCACTCGGCCTGAAAACGGTCGTAATGAGCGATGACGCACCAGCCGCGCTCACTGCGCTGCTCAAGGGACACGACACCGTGGTCAACGCGCTGCCCTACGACCGCGCAGCGGCCGTGGCGGAAGCGGCGTTGGCGGCGGGATGCCACTACTTCGATCTCACCGAGGATGTGGCTGCCACGCGCCGCATCCGCGAACTGGCGGATGGGGCGACGACGGCCTTCATGCCCCAGTGCGGCTTGGCACCGGGCTTCGTGGGCATCGTGGCGCACGAACTGGCGCGGGGCTTCGATGAAATTTTCGACCTGAAGATGCGCGTGGGCGCGCTGCCGGCCTTTCCCACCAATGCGCTGAAGTACAACCTGACCTGGAGCGTGGACGGCCTCATCAATGAGTACTGCCACCCCTGCGAAGCCATCCGCGACGGCCACCGCCTGGAGGTATTGCCGTTGGAGGGGCTGGAACACTTCAGCCTGGACGGCACGGAATATGAGGCCTTCAACACCAGCGGCGGCTTGGGCACGCTTTGTGAAACGCTCGCGGGCAAGGCGCGAAACCTGGACTACAAGTCGGTGCGCTACCCTGGCCACCGCGAACTCATCAAGGTGCTCTTGGACGACCTGTGCCTCAAGCAGGACGTCGGCACACTCAAGGGCATCCTCAAGCGTGCGGTGCCCACGACCATGCAGGATGTGGTGCTGGTCTTTGTGAAGGTCAGCGGCATGGCGGGCGGCCGTTTCGTGGAGCGTGTCTTTACGCGCAAAATCTTTGCTGACCGCAACGCGGAAACGCCCCTGTCGGCCATCCAGATCACCACCGCTGCTGGTTTGTGTGCGGTGTTGGACCTGTTCCGCCAGGGCCGCTTGCCCCCGCGCGGTTTCATCCGGCAGGAGCAGGTGGCGTTGAGCGAGTTCCTGGCCAACCGGTTCGGCCACGCCTATGAAGAGTTGCGCCCTGTCACCTCGATCAGTTGAGCTATGGACACCAAAGAAGAACTCCGTATCGTCTGGAATGAACTCGGTCTTTCGCCGGCTCTGCTGGAAGGGGGCTCCTGGCAAAGCCGCAGTCCGATTGACGGACAGGTGTTGGCCTCGGTGGCCATCACCCCCATGAACGAGGCCAATGCACTGCTGGAGCGCAGCCGCGCGGCGTTTCTGCGCTGGCGAGAAGTTCCTGCTCCGCAGCGCGGTGAACTGGTGCGCCGCTTTGGGCAGACCCTGCGTGAGCACAAGGCTGCATTGGGGCGCGTGGTCAGCTTGGAAGTGGGCAAGATCACCACCGAGGGCCTGGGTGAAGTGCAGGAGATGATCGACATCGCCGATTTCGCGGTGGGCCTCTCGCGCCAATTGCATGGCCTCACCATTGCGTCAGAGCGGCCCGAGCACCGCATGATGGAGCAGTGGCATCCCTTGGGGCCTGTGGGTGTCATCACCGCGTTCAACTTCCCCGTTGCCGTATGGGCCTGGAATGCAGCGTTGGCACTGGTGTGTGGCAACTCGGTGGTGTGGAAGCCTTCTGAAAAAGCACCCTTGTGTGCGCTGGCGGTGCAGGGCCTGTGGATGCGCTGCGTGCAGCGTTACGCCGATGAGTTGGGCGTCAACGCTGAACAGCGCGCCATGTACGACCACCTGTGCCAACTGCTGCAAGGCGGTGCTGAACTGGGCGCGGAGTTGGCGCGTGACCCGCGCGTGGCGCTGGTGTCGGCCACGGGCAGCACGCGCATGGGTCGCGCGGTGGCACCGGTGGTGGCGCAGCGCTTTGGCCGTTGCCTGTTGGAATTGGGCGGCAACAATGCGGTTGTGGTGACGCAAACAGCCGACCTGGACCTGGCGGTGCGCGGCATCGTGTTTGGCGCAGTGGGTACGGCGGGGCAACGCTGCACCACCACCCGCCGGCTGCTGGTGCATGAATCCCGACACGAAGAACTGATGGTGCGGTTGGTGAAGGCCTATGCGTCCCTGCGCATTGGCGACCCTCGCGAAGAGGGCGTGCTGTTGGGCCCGCTCATCGATGAAGCTGCGGCTGTAGCGATGGAGCACGCGCTGGCGCACGCGCGCGAGCAAGGGGGCACGATCGTCAGCGGCGGTCAGCGGATGCGTCCGGCTTCATTGGCTGCCGGTGGGGCCGCAAGCCGCGTTCCCGATGGCGGCGTCTATGTCATCCCGGCCATTGTGGACATGCCCGCGCAAACGGCCATCGTGTGCGAAGAAACTTTCGCGCCCATCCTGTACGTGATGCGCTGGCGTACCTTCGATGAAGCGATGGTGATGCACAACGGAGTGCCGCAGGGTTTGTCCTCAGCCATCTTCACGCGTGACCTCATCGAAGCGGAAACCTTCATCAGCGCCTGTGGGTCAGATTGCGGCATTGCCAATGTGAACCTGGGCACGTCCGGTGCAGAGATTGGTGGAGCCTTCGGCGGCGACAAGGACACAGGCGGTGGGCGCGAGTCGGGTTCGGACGCATGGCGGCAATACATGCGCCGCGCCACCAACACCATCAACCGCGGGCGGTCACTGCCGCTGGCTCAGGGTGTGAGCTTCGAGGTGTAGAACCCGGCGCTTTCAGATCACCAGAATCGGCGGCGGCTCCAACAGGCGCCCCAGCGCCCATTCCAAGGGCTTGGGTGGCACCGGAACGCCCGCCAGGTCTCCATCACCGCGGATCTGCGGATGGCGATAGCGCCGACCACTGGGCAGCACATGCAGGTTCACGCCGATCAACTCCAGCCGTTCGCTGGGTTGCACCTCGCGCGCGTTGCTGAGCATGTCCGATCCATCCACGATGGTCACCGAACTGCGTCCGATCACCTCGATGGAGCGGCCCCACTCGATCAGCAGACCGGTGTCTTCGTCCACACCGATGCCCAACAGGTCTGGTCGTTGCGCCACGGCAGACAGCAGGCGAGAAAGCCGGCGACGTTGAGAGAAGTGTTGGTCCACCAGGGCCTGCGGCAGAAAGTTCAGCCCCAGGTCAAGAGACGCCGATTCCTTCTGGGGCACGAAGGTGGCCGGCCCTTGGGCAATCATGGCGCGTGACATGGCGGCCGCCCCGGCGCTGGTACCGGCCAGGCAGATGCCGCGGTCGCGCAGGGCGGCATGGAGTTCCACCATGGCGGGTGTGGACCACAGCTTGCCCATCAGGCGCGCTTGGTCGCCCCCGGTGATGAAGACGCCATCGGCGCGGCGCAGCTCTTGCAGCAGCGTCGGGTGGGAGGCATCGGCGGCTTCGAGAAGATGCAGGAAATCCACATCGGCCGCACCCACGGCTTGCATCGCGTCGCCGTAAGCCCGGGCAGCGCCGGTGGGGTCGTTTGTGGCGCCGGTGATGAAACGCAGGCGAGCCTTGGGGCCGCCGCTGATTTCCATGAAACGCCGCAGGATGTCCCGGTCGTCCACCCGGTCTTGCGCGCCACCAATGATGAGCAGGCGCCCGGCGGGTACCCCTTCAGGCACGCGGCGAGATTCACGCGCGGGCGGCGGTGCAGGTGGTGGCGCGGCACAGCCGGCCAGAGCGAGCGTGCCCAACCCAAGGCCTGCCGCCTTGAGCCAACTCCGCCGGGCAGGCAGAACCGGCGCTGTCGCCGGCGCGGCTGTCTCCCGGGGCAGCTGGTTCGCTGCATTCGGCTGGGGATCTCGCTCCGCGTCACTCATCGGACCATTCTCTCAGTCCTGGGATGTCGTTTTTCTGAAGACCCGCACTCAATTGAGCGTGCGCACCTCGGCGCGACCCATTGGAATTCAGCTCTCGAAGCTGAAACGCCCCTCGGCCACCATGGCTTCCAGCGGTTGACGGCCGTTGGGCACTTCACGTTCCTGAAGGGCGGCGGGCAGACTTTCGCGTGGGCCCTGTTCGCCCACGGCCACCACGCACTGCACCGCAAATTCTTCCGGTACGCCCAGCGCGCTGCGCAGGGCCTCCGCATCGAAACCACCCATGGCATGTGTGCGCCAACCCATCGTCTCGGCCTGCAGGGCCAGGCTCATCCAGGCCGCGCCGGTGTCGAAGGCATGCTTGGGCGAGGGCTTGGCTTCCGTGGTGCCCGGGGCCACCGAATGCGTGGCGGAACACACAGCGATCAGGGCCGAGGCCTTGGCGGCCCAGCCTTGGTTGAACGCCACCAGCGTGCCGAAGATGGCCTCAAAGCCCGGGCTGCCCGCCAGCCCGTACACGAAGCGCCAGGGCTGGGTGTTGGAGGTGGACGGGGCCCAGCGGGCGGCCTCGAACAGGCTCATCAGTTCGGCTTGCGTGATGGTCTTGCCGGTGAAGGAGCGGGGAGACCAGCGGTCGACAAAGCGGGCATCGACAGGGGCTTGGGTAGGGCGGGTCATGGCGACGCCTCCAGCAGATCGGGTTGAATGTCCGACGATTGTGGCGTTACCCAGCAAAGCCCCTGCACCGAGGCGGAAAAGGGGCGCAGGACGGGCTGGTAGGCGCTAAAACTGCAGGCGCGAACCGTCGCTTCGCCGCTGCCGCCCCATGTCCGCGAAGTGGGCCACATTGCGGGCCAACTGCTCGGCGGTGACGGGCTTGGCCAGAAATCCGTCCATGCCGGCCTCGATGGCGCGCGTCACGTCTTCCTTCAGCACACCGGCCGTCAGAGCCACCACCGGTGTGCTGGCCAGCAGGGCATCTTGCCGGATGACCCCCACGGCGGTGAGTCCGTCCATGCCGGGCATCTGCACGTCCATCAGCACCATGTCGAAGGGCCACCCTTCGGATTGGGCCAGGTGCAGCGCATCCAGGCACTCATGTCCATCGCGGGCTGAGGCCACGATGGCGTTCATGCGGCGCAGCATCTGGCTGGTGATGGTGCGGTTGATGGGGTTGTCGTCCACCACCAGCACCCGGGCCGCGTCCAGGTCCACGAGTGGAAGTCTGAAGGCGTCCCCATGGGCGCCCTGCGCCGTCTGGTCAGCCGTGGCATCGGGCGGCAGGCGCACCTCCGCCCAGAAGGTGCTGCCCATCCCGGGCGTGCTGTTCACCCCCACGGAACCGTTCATCAGGTGCGCCAGGCGCTCGCAGATGCTCAGACCCAGGCCCGTTCCACCAAAATCACGGTGAACCCGAGCATCCCTTTGTTGGAAGGGTTTGAAGAGCCACTGCTGGGCCGTATCGGTGAGACCGATGCCGCTGTCGCGCACTTCCAGGCGCAGCAGGTCGTCACCATGCGGGCGACTGATGCGCACGCGGATGGTGCCCGCCTTGGTGAACTTGATGGCGTTGGAGA
>JAIYCN010000109.1 GCA_027487995.1 Rubrivivax sp.
GCTGGCGCTGGTGCTGGTCTACACCCTCATGCGCAAGGACCTGGGGCAGCAGCATCAACCGCGCTGGGCCGGCCGGCGGCAGGCCGCGGCGGCGGCCGGCATCGGCCTGGTGGTGGGCTTCTACGACGGGGTCTTCGGCCCCGGCACCGGCAGCTTCTTCGTGTTCGCCATGGTGCGGCTTCTGGGCTGGGACTTCCTGCACGCCTCGGCCGGGGCCAAGCTGCTGAACACGGCCACCAATGGCTCGGCCCTGGTGCTGTTCGCCTTCAGCGGCCATGTGTGGTGGCAGTTGGCCGCGGTGCTGGCGCTGGCCAACATGGCCGGCAGCCTGATGGGCACCCGGTTGGCCCTGCGCCATGGCTCGGGCCTGATCCGGCACTTCTTCATCGCCGTGGTGACGCTGCTGATCCTGAAGACGGGCTACGATGCCTGGCTGGCCTGAAGGAGAGACACCATGAACGCACCCGAACGCCTGACCCTGCTGGAGCCCGCAGCCCTGCAGGGCTTTGCCGATGAACGCTGGGACCAGGCCATCGTGCCGGCCCTGCAGGACTACATCGCGATCCCCGCCAAGAGCCCGATGTTCGACGCGCAGTGGGCGCAGCAGGGCTTGTTGGACAAGGTGGCGCGCGACGCGGCGGCGTGGATCGAATCGCGCAAGGTCGAAGGCCTGAAGCTGGAGATCATCCGCATCGAAGGCCGCACGCCGGTGATCTTCTTTGAGGTGCCTGCGCGCGGCGCCAACACCAGTGGCCAAACGGTGCTGCTCTACGGCCACCTGGACAAACAGCCGGAATTCAACGGTTGGCGCAGTGACCTGGGCCCCTGGACGGCGAAGCTGGAAGACGGCAAGTTGTACGGCCGCGGTGGTGCGGACGACGGCTATGCGGCCTATGCGGCCATCACCGCGCTGGAAGCGCTGGACCGCCAGGGCGCCGCGCGCCCGCGTGTGGTGGGCCTGATCGAAACCTGCGAGGAAAGCGGCTCCTACGACCTGCCGGCCTACATCGCGGCCTTGAAGCCGCGCCTGGGCGACGTGAGCCTGGTGGTGTGCATGGACTCCGGCGCAGGCAACTACGAGCAACTGTGGCTGACCACCAGCCTGCGCGGCATGGTCTCGGGCGTGTTGAAGGTGGAGATCCTCACCGAGGGCATCCACTCGGGCGACGCCAGTGGCCTGGTGCCTTCGTCCTTCCGCATCCTGCGCCAGGTGCTCGACCGCCTGGAAGATGCGCGCAGCGGCCATCTGCTGCCCGAGGACTTCCACTGCGAGATTCCCGCCGAACGGGTGGCGCAGGCGCAGGCCACGGCCGGCATCCTGGGTGACGAGGTGTGGAAGCGCTTCCCCTGGGCCTGCGGCGCAGACGGCACCGCCGCGCTGCCCACCACCACCGACCCGGTGCAGGCCCTGCTCAACCGCACATGGCGGCCCACGCTGAGCGTGGTGGGCGCCGACGGTTTTCCGGAACTCAAGAACGCGGGCAATGTGCTGCGGCCCCACACGGCCTTCAAATTGAGCCTGCGCCTGCCGCCCCTGGTGGACGGCAACGACGCGGCCCTCAAGCTCAAGGCCCTGCTGGAAGACAACGCGCCCTACAACGCCAAGGTCACCTTCACGCCCGACGGTCGTGCGGGTGCCTTTGGCGCATCAGGCTGGAATGCGCCGGAGATTGCACCGTGGCTGATGAAGGCGCTGGACGGCGCCTCACGCGCGCACTACGGTGCACCGGTGGGCTTCATCGGCCAAGGCGGCACCATTCCGCTGATGAGCATGCTGCAAAAAGGCTTCCCCAAGGCGCAGATGATGGTCTGCGGCGTGCTGGGCCCCAAGAGCAATGCGCACGGCCCCAACGAATTTCTGCACGTGCCCTACGCCAAGCGGCTCACAGCCTCAGTGGCGCAGGTGATTGCAGCGCACCCTTGAGAGTTCAGGGGACCTTCACCGCAGCGTGTAGCCCTGCTCCAGCGCAAAGCCCGACAGCGGCTCGATGAGCGGCAGCAGGGGCGCCAGTTCGCGGTAGCGCAGCACCACCTTGGTGGCATAGGCGAAGAAGCGCGGCAAGTCCTGCGCGTAGTGCGGCTTGCCGTCGCGGTGCTTCAGGCGGCAGAAGATGCCCAGCACCTTGAGGTGGCGTTGCATGCCCATCCATTCAAGGGCACGCCAGAACTCGCCGAAGTCCTCCTGCACCGGTAGCCCAGCCGCACGGGCCTGCTCCCAATAGCGCACGGCCCAGTCGATCTCGAGTTCTTCGTCCCAACTGATGAAGGCGTCGCGCAGCATGGAGGCGGCGTCGTAGGTGATGGGCCCCCGCACCGCATCCTGGAAGTCCAGGATGCCCAAGTCGCCACCACACACCATCAGATTGCGCGGCATCCAGTCGCGGTGTACCGCCACCATGGGCTGCGCCAGCGCACTGTCGATCAGGCGCTGCGTGACGCGGTCCCAGGCCTGCTGCTGGGCATCCGTCCAGGTCTGCCCAAATTCGCGGCTGACGCACCACTGCGGAAACAGATCCAATTCACGGCGCAACAGGGCTTCGTCGTAGGCGGGCCAACCGCCGGGGTCCATGCCATGCTGCCAGCGCACCAGCGCCGAGCCCACCTGGCGCATGAGGGCGTCGGCCTTGGCGGGCTGGCCCTGTTGAGCCTGCTGCAGCACGGGCAACAGCAATTCGCGGCCCAGGTCGGTCAACAGCACGAAGCCTTGTTCTTCGTCGGCGGCCAACACCACCGGGCCGAGCAGGCCGGCGGCCTGCATCTGGCGGGCCAAGCGCACAAAGGGACGCACATCTTCCTGCGGCGGGGGAGCGTCCATGACGATGAGGCTGGTCGACGGCTCAGCCGCCTGACCAACTGATGCGGAGGTAGCCGCTCGATGCACGCGCAGGTACCGCCGAAAGCTGGCGTCGGCCGAAGCGGGCTGCAGCGTGCGCGGCAGCAGCGCGAAGGGTTCGACCAGGGCGGCCAACCAGTGCTCGAAGGCCGCCTGGCGTTGAGGGTCGCCCCAAGTGACAGGCGCTTGGGTTTGAGGGTCCGTCATGGAACGTTGGCCGCTCAAGGGGCAGCCAGTCAGGGTAGCTAAACTCGACCGATTCTAGTGATGAGATTGCCGGACCTCCCTCCCCTCCTGTGCCCGACACGCCGCCCGGGTATGGCCTGCGCAAGCGCTGCCACACGGGCCGCTGCGCATGGCGTCGGTTGGTCCTTGTTGGCCGCGGCGGTGTTGTGGCCGGGCATGGCGTGGTCGCAGGCCAAACCGCGTGCCGACGCGCAGCGCGGGCCGGTGGTCGTGGAAGCCGATGAGATCGAAGGTTCTCCCGACGGCGTGACGCGGGCAGCGGGCCGTGCGCGCCTGGGGCAGGGGCCACTGCGGCTGGACGCCCCCGAATTGCGCTACGACGCCAGCCGCAGCCTGGTGGTGATCGAGGGTGGCGGCGTGCGCTGGGCGCGGCAGCAGGACCTGCTGCAGGGCACCTCGGGCCAGTTCGACACCCAACGCTCGGTCGGCGAATTCCTCTCGCCGCAGTTCTTCTTCGGGCTCACGCGGGCCGGAGGCAGCGGGTCCGTCATTCGTCTTTTGGACGAGCAGCGCCTGGAGATTCGCGACGCGCGGCTGACCAGTTGCCTGGCCGACGAGGCCGGGCGGCCGCTGCGCGAGGCCGGTGCAAGGCCTGGGGTTACACGGGCACCTCCTTTGCAGCCCACCTTGTCGGACGACCCCGCCCTGGCGCTGAAGCAGTTGTCCGCAGCCCCACCGCTTCCGGCACCACCGCGCGCCGAGTCTTCGCCGGGTTGGGAACTGCGCAGCCCGCGCATCCTCGTGGACTTCGAACGAGAAGAGGGCGTGGCGGAAAACGCGCAACTGCGTTTTCTGGGTGTGCCGCTGGCCGTGCTTCCGCGGCTGAGCTTTCCCCTGGGCGATGCGCGGCGCAGCGGCTGGCTGGCGCCCACCGCACGTGCCGACACGCGAAGCGGCTTCGAGGTGAGCGCGCCCTACTACCTGAACCTGGCACCGGACCGCGACGCCACGGTCACGCCGGTGCTGGCGACCCGGCGCGGGCCTTCGGTGGAACTGGAGTACCGCCACCTGGGCGTGCAGCAGGCGGGCCTCTACCAGGTGCACCACATGCCGCAGGACCAGCAGCTTGGCCGCTCACGGGGTTCCTTCTATTGGCAGCAGCTGTGGATGTCGGGGCCGCTGCAGCTGCGCACCGAAGGCCTGCGGGCCTCGGATGACAACTACTGGAAGGACTTCGGCTACACCCAGACTTTTCAGCGACGCACCTTCGACCTGGTGGAGACCGGCCAGGCCCTGAGCCCGGAACGGACCCAGGCCACCTTGCAACCTCGGCTCTTGGGACAGTCCGCCCAGGCCGAGCGCACGTGGCAATGGGGGGCCGGGGTCTTGGGACCCGATGCCGTGAAGGGCACGGCCTATGCGCGCGTGCAGCATTGGCAGGTGCTGCAGGGCACCGACCCGAACGGGGCCTTCATTGCCCCCTACCAGCGCAGCCCACAAATCGGCGTGAATGCACAGGCCACGGCCTGGGGTGGCCTCGACCTGGCGCTGGAAACCGAAGCCAACCGCTTCACACGGCCGGACATGGCCTTGGACCTGGCACCCAACCTGCGCAGCGGCCAGCGTTGGCATGCCCTGGCGTCGGTGAGCCGGCCGTGGATTGGCGCGGCGGGTTGGATCATCCCCAAGCTCGCCCTGAACGCGGCCACCTATCGGCTGGACACCGCACCCCTGGGTTCTGGCACGCTGGCAGCTGCCTCGCCCGACAGCTTGTCGCGCACCATTCCCACGCTCAGCGTGGACGGGGGGCTGAACTTCGAGCGGCCCTGGACCTTCAGCGACCGCAACTTGGTGCAAACGCTGGAGCCGCGGTTCGTCTACGTGAACACGCCCATGCGCGACCAGCGCAGCCTGCCCAACTTCGATTCGGCAGCCAAGGAATTCAACAGCACTTCGATCTTCAGCGAGAACGCGTTTTCCGGAATCGACCGGGTCTCCGATGCACACCAGATGACGATGGGCATGACCACCCGCTCGCTGGATTCGCGCAGCGGTGCCGAGCTCCTGCGCGGCTCCATCGCCCAACGCTTCCAGTTTCGCGACCAGACGACCACGCCTGCCGGCACGGTGTCCAACCAACGCCTGTCGGACGTGCTGCTGGCGGCCACCGTGGGCCTGAGCCCCTTCTGGGGACTGGACAGCACCGTGCAGTACAGCCCGGAGATTTCGCGCACCACGCGTTCGGTGCTCACCATGCGCTACCAGCCACGACTGGACACCACGGTGATGGTGTCCTACCGTTTTGCCCGTGAGCTGGCCGAGACCGTGGAGCTGCGCGCCAACTGGCCGCTGTGGCGCCGCATGACCGGGGCCGGTGGGAACGACTGCTCTCTGCTGGTCACCGGCGCTTCGCGGCTGAACTACAACACGCGGGACAGTCGCCTGGCCGACAGCCTGGCTGGCTTGGAAATGGACGCGGGCTGCTGGATCATGCGCATGGGGGTGCAGCGCCAATCCACGGGCGTGGCCGAGGTGACCACGCGGCTGATCTTCCAGCTGGAGCTCTCCGGACTCACACGCTCGCGCGCCAATCCTTTGCGCTTCTAGCTTGAACGACAATACGCCCACGATGAAACTGCGTCTTTCCATAGCGGCCTCCCGCCTGGGCCTTTCCTTGTTGTGCGCGGCCGCGGCCCTTGGCCATGCGCAAACGCCTATGGCCCCGCGGATGGCGGACTACATCGTGGCCGTGGTGAATCAGGAGTCCGTGACGGCGTTTGAAGTGCGCCAACGGGTGCAGCGCATCCAGGCCGAGGCGCAGCGCACCGGTGCTCCCTTGCCGGCAGTCACCCAATTGGAGCGGGAGGTGTTGGATTCGCTCATCGACGAGCGCGCCATCCTCAGCCAAGCCCGTGAGGCCGGCATGCGCGTGGACGACGGTGATGTGGATCGCGCCTTGGCCAACATCGCCGCGCAGAACCAGATTTCGGTGGTGGCCCTGCGCGACCGCATGGTGGCCGACGGCATGGACTTCAACCGCTTCCGCGCCAACGTGCGTGAGCAGATCATCGTGGAGCGCATGCGCGAACGGGAGGTGTCCCAGCGCGTGCGCATCACCGACACCGAGGTGGAGGACTACATCGAGAAGCAGCGCGGCGAGCGCGCAGGTGACGTGGAGTACAACATCGCGCAGATCCTGATTCCGGTGCCCGAGGGCGCATCGGCGGCGGTGCTGTCCGAGCGCCGCGCACAGGCCGAAGCAGCCCTGGCGCGGGTGCGCGGCGGCGAGGACTTCGCGGCGGTGGCCAAGGCCGTCTCGCAGGATGCCAACAAGGAGCGCGGTGGCGAGATTGGCCTGCGGCCGGCCGATCGGCTGCCCGACCTGTTCCTGGACGCCGTGCGGCCTCTGGGTTCGGGCAGCCTGGCGCCCTCCGTGTTGCGCAGCGGCGCAGGCTTTCACGTGCTGAAGCTGGTGGAGCGGCGCGACGCAGCGGCCTTTCGCGTGACGCAAACGAAGGCGCGCCACATCCTGCTGCGGGTGAATGACGCCAGCAACCGTGACGCCGCCGTGCGCCAGATGCGCGAATGGCGGGGCCAGATCGAGCGCGGCACCCGCCGCTTTGAAGACCTGGCGCGCGAGCGCTCGGAAGATGGCAGTGCGTCGTCCGGTGGTGACCTCGGCTGGGCATCGCCGGGTCAGTTCGTGCCGGAGTTCGAGCAGGCCATGAACCAACTGGCCCTGGGAGGCGTGTCCGAACCAGTGGTCTCGCGTTTCGGCGTGCACCTGATCCAAGTGGTGGAAAGGCGCGACGTGGCCCTGGACAACAAGCAGTTGCGCGACCAGGCCCGTGCGGCCCTGCGCGAACAGAAGTTCGAAGAGGCCTACGGCGAGTGGCTGAAGGAAACCCGATTGCGCACCTACGTGGAGCGCCGCGAGGCGCCCCAGCTTTGAGGGCGCCGGGCGCGCTCCCTTGACGCGCCCTTGACTCCCCACCCCTCCACACGGATCCATCAGACCATGGGGCATACGGCGCGCAAGCGCTTCGGGCAACACTTCCTGACCGATCACGGCGTGATCGAGGACATCGTGCGCGCCATCGACCCGCTGCCGGGTGAGGCCGTGGTGGAGATCGGACCCGGATTGGGTGCGCTGACCGCGCCACTGCTGCAGCGGTGCAAGGCGATGACGGTTGTGGAGTTGGACCGCGACCTGGCGGCGCGGCTTCGCAAGCGCGAAGGGCTGACGGTGGTGGAAGCCGATGTGCTGACCGTGGACTTCGGCGCCTTGGCGGACGCGGCGGGCCAGCCGCTGCGGGTGGTGGGCAACCTGCCCTACAACATCTCCACTCCCATTCTGTTCGCGCTGCTGCCCTGGGCTGAGCGCATCGCAGACCAGCATTTCATGCTGCAGAAGGAAGTGGTGGACCGCATGGCCGCGCGGCCTCAGACCA
>JAIYCN010000197.1 GCA_027487995.1 Rubrivivax sp.
CCCAAGCCGGCCTGCACGAGTGCGAGGTCATCAGGATGAAGCCGCATTTCCACTCGCCGAACCGATTGCGACAGTGCTGCGACAGCTTGCCGCGCCACTTGGGTCACCAACTCGGGTTGTGTGGCAAGTTCGCTGCGGATGATCTGCCGGGCCAGCCCCGTGGCTGCTTGTACAAGGGCTTGCGCCATGTCGGACTCGAGAGACAGAAACTCACGATCCACGGCATTCATCAGCTGGCCCAGTTGGGATGACATCTGTTGCGCAAAGCTGCGCTTGAAGCTGTCCAGGGCGGCCAGGCCATCCCGATAGCCATCGTGATAGCCCGCTTGCCGGGCTGCGTGTTGAAGGGTCTCCAAGTCGTCTTGGGTGGGCACGGCGGACATTGGTTCTGCCGATCCAGGAAGCGTGGCGGTTGCATTCCCCTTGAAAGAGGGCTCGGTGGTGTTGCGTTGGTCGCCTGAGCGGCGCACGTCCTCTTGCAAAGGGATGCCCGAGGGCGGGGTCGAGGGCAAGGAGCGGGCGGGCCCCAGGGCGCCCGGTGTCCAGTTTGTGTAGTTGGTGAGCTCCTCGCGCGGGATGAATCGGGCGTGGGGCGAGGCACCAAGGGTGTTGCTCGGCGGCGGCACCTGCCGAGGTTGCGCCCGCCTAGAGGAACTGTTCATCGGTACCACCGCCCAAGACGATCTGGCCCTCGTCGGCCAAACGGCGGACGATCTTGATGACTTCCTTCTGCTCGGCCTCGACCTCCGAGACCCGAACGGGGCCGCGCGACTCCAGATCCTCGCGCAGTGTTTCAGCCGCCCGCGAGGACATGTTGCGAAGCACCTTTTCGCGCAGTTCGGGTGAACCACCCTTGAGCGCCAAGACCAGCGACTCGCTCTGCACTTCCTTCAGGATGAGCTGGATACCCTTGTCGTCGATCTTCACCACGTCATCGAAGGTGAACATGTTGTCCATGATCTTCTGGGCCAGCTCGCCGTCGGCCTCACGGATGTAGTCCAGCACCTGGGTTTCGACGGACGCACCCAGCATGTTGATGATCTCGGCCGCTGGCTTGACGCCGCCCAGGGACGCCTTGCGCATGCGTTCACCACCGGCCAGGATCTGGCTGAGCACGTCATTGAGATCCTTGAGCGCCATGGGCTGGATGCCGTCGAGGGTGGCGATGCGCACCAGCACTTCATTGCGCTGTCGCTCCGTCAACAGCTTGAGCACACCGCTGGCTTGTTCGAACTCCAGGTGAACCAGCACCGCCGCGACGATCTGGGGGTGTTCGTTGCGCAGAAGCTCGGCCACCGAGCTGGCTTCCATCCACTTCAGCCCCTCGATGCCCGACACATCGCTGCCTTGAAGGATGCGATCGATCAGCAGAGTGGCCTTGTCGTCCCCCAGTGCCTTGCGCAGAACGGATTTCACGTATTCATCCGTGTCGGCCACCAGCAGTTGCTGCTCCTGCGCGATGTCGCTGAAGCGCTTGAGCACACGCTCGATCTTTTCGCGGGGCACGACCGAAATGCGGGCGATGGTTTCGCCCAGTGACTGAACCTCCTTGGGCGCGAGGTGTTTGAAGACCTGGGCGGCTTCCTCCTCTCCCAGCGACATCAGGAGGATGGCGGCGTCTTCGAGTCCTTGGCTGTCCATGTCGACAATCTTTCAGTGGTCCGTGGGCGTTGGTGCTGGCGGCGTCAGGCCGGATCGCCCTGAACCCAGCCACGGACGATGTTGGCCATGGCCACGGGGTTGTCGCGAGCCATAACGCGCGCTTGTTCCAACTGCATGCTGGCCAGCCGGCTCTCCGGCGTGCTGACGGCGGGCAAGGCCGGTATCTCGCCTTCGGCGCCGTTTGCGCCGTCCATTGGGATTGCCAAGGGGTCGTTGACGGCGGCGTTGAGCTGCGTCCCGCGGGTCGCGTTACCCGGTCCGTTCAAGGGTTCGAGTGTGGCCAGCTCGGCCGTGCGGTCAGCCTCGCGAGCCTTCAGCGCGGGTCGAACGACACCGAACACCACGCCCAGTGCCACCAGTGCCAAGGCCAGGGGGATGACCAGGCTCTTGATCAGATCCCGCAGATCGGGCTGTTGCCACCACGGAATTTCCGGAATGGTGGGAGCCGGCGCCTCGTGGAACGGGGCATTGATGACCTTGACCGAGTCACCGCGCTCCTTGTTGAAGCCCACGCTTTCCTGTACCAGTGCGGTCAGCTTCTCGATCTCCTCTGCGCTCATGGGCACCGTGATGGGCTTGCCCTTGGCATCAGTCCCGCTGCGGTGGTTCAGAACGACGGCAGCGTTGACGCGGCGCACGACGCCCGTGGCGTTGCGTGTGACCCGCACGGTCTTGTCTACTTCGAAGTTCGTCACCTGGTCCCGTCGGCCGTTGGACGAGATCGACGCGGCAGCCGCGGCGCCGCCCGCAGCGGAGGCCGCGGCGGATGGGCTGCTGACGGCCGCCGCTGAATTCGGCGGCTGATTGCTGACGACACCGGGAACGCCCGATGGTGGGGTTGCGCCTGTGCCGCCGCTGACTTCGCTGCTTTGCAGACTTCGGACGGTGGCCGGGGAGTCGCCCTGATTGGGGCGGAACTGTTCCGAAGTGGACTCGCTTTGGGTGAAGTCGACGTCGGTGGTCACCGTTGCGCGCACATTGCCCTTGCCCACCACAGGCTCCAGGATGTCCATCACACGCTTGAGGTAGGTGCTCTCGACCTGCTGCACATACTGAAGTTGCTGTGCGTCAAGACCGCGGCTGTTGTCGGCCTCGCCTTGTCCGGCCAGCAGTGCGCCGGTGTGGTCCAACACGCTGACCGCCTTGGGATGAAGGTCGGGCACGCTGGAGGACACGAGATGCACGATGCCGGCAATCTGCGAGCGATCCAGCGTTCGACCAGCGTGCAGCGTCAACAGCACCGAGGCACTGGGCTTCTGCTGTTCGCGAAAGAACCCGTTTTGCTGCGGCAGCGCGAGGTGGACCCGCGCGGCCTGCACGGAACCCAAGGATAGGATCGAGCGGGTCAGTTCGCCTTCCAGGCCCCGTTGAAAGGTCAGGCGCTCCTGGAACTGGGTTTGGCCGAAGCGGGACTGGTCCATCAACTCCAACCCCACCACGCTGCCTTTGGGCAGACCTTGGCTCGCCAGCTTCAGCCGAGCGTCATGCACCTTGTCGGCCGGCACCAGGATGGCTGACCCACCGTCAGCGTGGCGGTAGGGGATGTTCATCTGCGAGAGTTGCGCGACGATGGCACCGCCATCCTTGTCCGAGACATTAGCAAACAGCACGCGGTAGGGGGTTTCACGGCCCCATGTCAGCATCAGGACAACCAACAAGGCCATGGCCAGTGCGGCGGCTGCGAGTGTCCACAGCGTCTTGGCCGGCATCGCGCCCAGGCGGGGAAGGCCGGCTGATGCTGCACCCGACCCGCGACTGTCTCCACTTGGAACGACAGGGTTGGCGGGCAGTGGGGCGAGGGCGTTTTCCATGGGCGTCGGGCTTTCATGCGAGTTCGGCAAATACCGAACCGCCCAACGATTGTTGGCGCTGGCGCCCTTCGCTTTAGGTGAAACAGAGGCGTGAAAGCCGTGCTCTTCTGAATCAAGTCAGACCGGGCTCGGCCGTAAAGTCCGCTCCATCATGGATCTCAAGCTCAAGCCCTTTGATTTCGCGCAGGCCGTGGCCCGTGCGGGCTTGAGACCGGATGGAACACCGCTGGCGGTTCGTGGACAGTCCGCTTTGCAGGGCATTGCGGGCAACTCCCCGGCAGATTCGGTTGAGCCGACCGATTTCCGCAGCGAGATGGCCCAGGCGCTGAAATCAGTCAGTCGCAGCCAATCCGAGTCTTCTCGGCTTCAGCGCGAGGTTCAGATGGAGAACCCCACGGTGAGCCTGGAGGAGACGATGGTGGCCATGCAGAAGGCTCAGCTCGGGTTCCAGGCGGTGGTTCAGGTCCGCAACCGATTGGTGCAGGCCTACTCTGAAGTGATGAACATGCAGGTGTGATGGGCGGGTCGACGCCCCTCAGTGCAGGGTCCGCGACGGGCTCCCCAACATGTTGTCCACTTCCTCGAGCCAAGGCTCCACCAGATGTCGGATTTCGGCGTCGTTGATCAGGATGCGTTGCATGATGCGAGACTTGCGTTTGACCTGATCCGCGTTGAGCGTGGTGCCCTCCGATGCACTTCGCAGTTTGGATATCAGAACCGCGCAGGCGCCCTCGATGCGCACCACTTCATTCCAGTCTCCCGAACGGGCGGCTTGCAGCATTTCGTTGCTGGCGCGTTCGATCGCTTCGTAGTAATCGATCAAGATCGTGTCCATGGCGTTCTCCGTCCTTGCGGATCCGAACAGGCGCGGCATCAATTGACCACCCGTTGGGCCGGGGCGATGGCCATCCAGGCTTGGCGTACCGGAACCAGGAGCGACAGCGCCTCTTCGATCAATGCGGGATCGCTGCGCAGGTTGGCCTTGGTGATGAGCGTGGCCAAGTAACCGTAGAGCGTATGCAGGTTCTGCGCCACCTCAAGGCCGGACTCAAGGTTGAGCCCAGCGTTGAGCCCTTCCTCGACGATGCGCGCGGCACGGGACAGGGCCGCGCACTTGAGTCCTACCTCGCCGCGCTGCAAGGCGCCGCGGGCCTCCTGCAGGCTGTCGAACACCCCGTCGAACAGCATGGCCACCAGCTTGTGGGCATCGGCACCGATCAGGCCGGTTTCGCTCTGGACCTTGGAATAGGCGCCAGCCAGAGACCGTGCAGCATTCGTGTGAACCTTGGAGGCGAAGGGCGAAGAGGTGGAATACATTTTCTAGGACTCTGTGGTTTGAACCGGATGAGTCCTTATCGACCGCTTTCCCCTCAATCTTGAGGGTCTTGTAGGAGGGTGCGATCAGTTACGGTTGCCGAACTGCTGGGCCACGTAGGAGCCCAGTCCGTTGAGCTGTGCCACGCGGCCGTCGAGCGATTGATACACGCGCAGCAGGCGCTGGCGCGTGGCTTCTACCCGGTCGCTAAGGCGGTCCTGGTCGGATTGGTTGCGCTTGAGTCTTTCGCGCAAGGACTCGGAGCGGTTGTCCACCAGCCCATCGTTGGCGAGCAATGGATCAATGGCGGCCTTCAAGCGGACTGCCAGTCCCTTGGACTCCTCGGTGCCACTGCCTGCAGCTGCCATCAGCTTGCCCACTTCCGCAGGTCTTGTCAGGGCATTGCCCAGGGCCGTCGCATTGACACTGATGGTGCCTTCACGCTTGATGTCCATTCCCAAACTGGTCAACCGGCTCATCACGGCAGAAGCGGTGCTGGATTGACCGATCATTTCGCGCAGCGCTCGCCGTACCGCCAGTGCGCCGGCGTCTCCGAAGAGTGGGCCACCCTTCTTGGCGGCGGCATCGTAGGCCGTATCGGCGGCAATTTGGTTGTTCAACGTGTTGTAGGCCGAGACAAAGTCCTCCAAGGCCTTCTTCTGTGCGGCTGCATCCGTTTCAACCGTCAGGTCCGTCGTCGTGCCGGCCTTCAACAGTTGCACGCGCAGTCCATCGATGGTGCCGTCCAGCGTGTTGGTGCTGGTGCTCAAGCTGACACCGTTGATTGAGAAACTTGAATTTCTGGCGGCCCGCGTCAGCGCCATGGTCGAGGAAGGACCCCCGTCGTAGGCCAGCGCCGAAAGGCTGGTGGAACCCACCGCGTTGGGGTCCGACACGCTGACCCGAAAGCCACGCTCCTGACCGGTTTCGCTGCCTGAAAGGACCAGGCGCTGGCCGGCGCCGTCGTTCAGAATCGTCGCCCTCACGCCCGCATTGGCCGCATTGATGGCGTCCCGCACGCTGGCGAGTGAAGTGGGATTTTCGGTGAAATCCAGCTGCAAGGCAGTTGCGCCGGCTCGAGGGGTGAAGCCCGGTGGCGAAGCGCTGTCGAATGCACCAAGTTCGATGGTCAAACGGCCGCGGAGGTCGGAACTGGCGGCCAGGGTCGCACTTGCGAGCGACTGTTCCTGTGCGAGCTGACTGACCTGAATGCTGTATCGCCCAGGACTCGCCGCTCCGGTCGTGGCCAGACTAGCGCTGACGGCTGTGGCGTCGGCACTGCTGACGGACGATTGCGTCCAGGTTGATGCGGTGGCCAGGCGGGTGACCGCCGTATTGAGCGTGTCGAGCTGGCTCTTGAGCTTGCCCCAGGAGGACACCTGCGACTGAATGGCCGTGGCGCGCTGCTGGAGCTTTTGCAGCGGCTGACGCTCCACTGCCACCATTTGATTGACGATGGCATTGACGTCGAGTCCGCTGCCCACGCCTGGAGTTGAGGTGGCCATGGATCCTTCCGCCCCAGCCTACGGCAAGGGGCTCTGAGTGATGATGAAGATGGACCCGGCCACCAATGCGCTGCAAGCTCAGCGCTGCAGCAGGGACAGCACCTGCTGCGGCAACTGGTTGGCCTGCGCCACCATGGCGCTACCAGCCTGCTGCAGGATCTGCGTGCGGCTGAGGTTGGCCGTTTCCATGGCGAAGTCCGCGTCGATGATGCGGCCGCGGGAAGCCGCTTGGTTTTCGACCGCCACCTGCAGCGTGTTGATGATGGATTCAAAGCGCGCGTTGACTGCACCGTAGGTGGCACGCTCGGTGTTGACGTCCGTCAATGCCAGGTCAATCTTGGTCAGGGCCGTGTTGGCCGCCACAACGCTGTTCAGGTCGCCACCGGTCACAGCCGTGATGTTGGCGTTGGCCGACAAGTCCGTGGGGGTGATCGAGACCGTGTCGCCATTGTTGGCGCCCACCTGGAACACCTGCGTCGTGGCGGTGGCCAGGATCGCGGTGCCATTGAATTTCGTACCGCTGATGGTGCGGTTGATTTCCGATGCCAGCTGCTGGTATTCCGAATTCAGATTGCCGCGGTCGCCAGCATTGTTCGTGGCGTTGGCTGACTGAACCGCCAGTTCACGCATGCGCTGCAGCATGTTGGAGATCTGGCCGATGGCGCCCTCCGCCGTTTGCGCCAAGGAGATGCCGTCGTTGGCATTGCGAATGGCCACGTTCATGCCGCGCACTTGGGCGTTCATGCGTTCGGCAATGGCCAAGCCGGCAGCGTCGTCCTTCGCGCTGTTGACACGCAAACCAGAAGACAGCCGCTGCACCGAGGTGGCCAGCGAGCTCTGGGATGCGTTGAGGTTGCGCTGGGCGTTGAGCGACAGCGTGTTGGTGTTGATGGTCTGAGGCATGGTTCACTCTCCTGCGAGCTGTTGCTGCGCCGGTCCGTCACGCCGGCTGTGGGTAGATCGTGAACCGATTGTTGAGGCTCGTCCTCCTACTGGATCAGCGAAAAAGCGCCCACTTGGGGCGCCAATTCAGGCCTCCAGAGCCTGGAGCGTCAGCGCAACAGCTGCAGCACCTGCTGGGGGAGCTGGTTGGCCTGCGCCACCATGGCGCTGCCGGCCTGCTGCAGGATCTGGGTGCGGCTGAGGTTGGCTGTTTCCTGGGCGAAGTCGGCATCCACGATACGGCCACGCGAGGCGGCCAGGTTTTCCGAGGACACCTGCAGCGTGGCAATGATCGACTCGAATCGTGCATTGACCGCACCGTAGGTGGCGCGGGCCGTGTTCACGTCGGTCAGTGCCAAGTCGATCTTCGTCAGGGCGGTATTGGCATTCGCAGCGCTGGTCAGGTCGCCACCGGTCACCGCCGTGATGTTGGCGTTGGCCGACAAGTCCGTAGGCGTGATGGAGACCGTATCACCGTTGTTGGCGCCCACCTGGAACACCTGTGCCGTGGCGGTGGCCAGGATGGCGGTGTCGTTGAACTTGGTGTTGGTGATGGTCCGGGTGATCTCTGAGGCCAGCTGTTGGTATTCCGAGTTCAGGTTGGAGCGGTCACCCGAGCTGTTGGTGGCGTTGGCCGACTGAACAGCCAACTCTCGCATTCGCTGAAGCATGTTGGAAACCTGACCGATGGCGCCCTCGGCGGTTTGGGCCAGCGACACCCCGTCGTTGGCGTTGCGGATGGCCACGTTCATGCCGCGGATCTGGGCATTCATGCGCTCGGAGATGGCCAAGCCGGCGGCGTCGTCCTTGGCGCTGTTGATCCGCAAGCCCGAGGACAATCGTTGAACCGATGTGGCCAACGAGCTCTGGGATGCATTGAGGTTGCGCTGCGCATTCATTGACAGCACATTGGTGTTGATCGTTTGCGGCATGGTCACTCTCCTGTGAAGTTGATGGGACCGGCCCGCATGACCGTCCCTGTCCGTGATGATTGGTTTTCGGACAGGCGATGAAGGAACTTGAGGAAAAAAATTGAAAAGCGCCCCGAAG
The DNA here is from genome assembly GCA_027487995.1 of Rubrivivax sp. Lineage (GTDB taxonomy): Bacteria > Pseudomonadota > Gammaproteobacteria > Burkholderiales > Burkholderiaceae_C > RFTU01. Next base: position 8,286 of record JAIYCN010000197.1, read on the forward strand.
GGCGCTTTGAAGGAATCAGCCTGATGTTCTCAGGCGGGCTGGTTCAGCGCTGGAGCAGCGCCAGCACCTGCTGTGGCATTTGATTGGCTTGCGCCACCATCGCACTGCCCGCCTGCTGCAGGATCTGGGTGCGGCTGAGGTTCGCGGTTTCCTGCGCGAAGTCCGCGTCCACAATCCGCCCCCGGGATGCCGCCTGATTCTCGGAAGACACTTCCAGCGTGGCAATGATCGATTCGAAGCGGGCGTTCACCGCTCCGTAGGTGGCACGCTCCGTGTTGACCGTGCTCAGGGCGGTGTCGATGTTGGTGAGGGCGGTGTTGGCGTTGGCAGCGCTGGTGATGCTGCCGCCCGTCACGGCGGTGATGTCGGCATGCCCAGACAAATCGGTCGTGGTGATGGTCACCGTGTCACCATTGTTGGCACCCACTTGGAAGACCTGAGCGCCTGCGCCGGCACCCAACACGGCAGTACCGTTGAACTTGGTGCCAGACAGGGTCCGCGTGATTTCCAGACCCAACTGTTGGTATTCCGAATCCAGATTGGCACGATCGCCGCTGCTGTTGGTGGCGTTGGCCGACTGGACAGCCAGCTCTCGCATGCGTTGCAGCATGTTGGAAACCTGACCGATGGCGCCTTCCGCGGTTTGGGCCAGCGAGACGCCGTCGTTGGCGTTGCGGATGGCAACCTTCATGCCTCGGATCTGGGAGTTCATGCGCTCGGCGATCGCCAGGCCCGCAGCGTCGTCCTTGGCACTGTTGATGCGCAGGCCCGAAGACAGGCGCTGGACCGACGTGGACAGCGATGCCTGAGTGGCGTTGAGGTTGCGCTGCGCATTGAGGGACAGCGAATTGGTGTTGATGCTTTGCGGCATGGTCAGACTCCTTTACTGAGTTGGCCGGATCCACACGCCGGCGAAGGTGGTTGATGAATTATTTTCGGCAAAACTGATACAGAACCTAATGGCGAAAAGCGCCTTGAACAGATGCCATTTCATTTCTATCAAAAAGAAACAAGCGCCCAAGAGGGCGCCTCCGTGCAGGGACCGGGGCGCAGATGAATCCGCTGCCAGGTCGAGGGGAGCGACGGCTTCAAGCCTGCTGCAACAGCAACAGCACTTGTTGGGGCACCCGATTCGCTTGCGCCACCATGGCGCTGCCGGCTTGCTGCAAGATTTGCGTTCGGCTGAGGTTGGCGGTCTCTTGCGCAAAGTCGGTGTCCACGATGCGTCCCCGGGAGGCCGCCAGGTTCTCGGCGGACACCTCCAACGTGGCGATGATGGAGTCGAATCGCGCATTGACAGCGCCGTAGGTCGCGCGCTCGGTGTTGACGGTGGTCAAGGCGGTGTCGATGTTGGTCAAGGCCGTGTTGGCGTTTGCCGCGCTGCTGATGTCACCGCCCGTCACCGCCGTGATGTCGGCGTGACTCGATAGGTTGGTCGTGGTGATCGTCACCGTGTCCCCGTTGTTGGCCCCCACTTGAAAGACCTGAGCCCCAGCGCCCGCAGCCAAGATGGCCGTGCCATTGAACTTGGTGCCCGACAAAGTACGGGTGATTTCAGACCCGAGCTGCTGAAATTCGGAATTGAGATTGCTTCGATCACCAGCGCTGTTGGTCGCGTTGGCTGATTGCACAGCCAACTCCCGCATGCGTTGCAGCATGTTGGACACCTGACCAATGGCACCTTCGGCCGTCTGTGCGAGGGAAACGCCGTCATTGGCGTTGCGGATGGCCACGTTCATTCCGCGGACCTGTGCCCTCATGCGCTCGGCGATGGCCAGCCCCGCGGCGTCGTCCTTGGCGCTGTTGATCCGCAGTCCAGAGGACAGGCGTTGAACGGAAGTGGCCAGTGACGTCTGCGACGCATTCAAGTTGCGCTGCGCATTCATGGACAGGATGTTCGTGTTGATGGCTTGCGGCATGTTGAACTCCGGGGTGAGGGTGAGCGTTACCGGTCGGCACGCCGGCTGTGGTTTTGCACTTATCGCGTGTTCCATCACCACTCTTTATGTTCAATCGCGCAGCAATCCTGCAAATCTGGTCTGAAGCCTCCGATTTGTGTGATTAGTTCACATCAGTGGGATGACAGGCCTGTAGGAATTTGTCTGACAAGGACCTCCCGCCATCGGTTATCACGTGCCGAATCCGCCTGATGACGAGAAATAGCAAGGTTTTCTACAGTCAGGTCCATCGATTCAGGCATATCGCCCCCCTACAGCCCATCACCAGGTGTGAACATGACACAAGATCAGATCCTCAACGAAATTCGCGAAGCCAATCTGAACTACCTCATCCTGGCGCAGAACCTCATCCGCGCCGAGCGCGAGCAGGCGCTGTTTCGGTTGGGTGTGTCCGAGGCCACGGCCGACATCCTGGCGTCCTTGAGTCCGTCACAGATGATGAAGATCGCCAACACGGGAACCCTCCTGTGCTGCATCCGGTCGGGCGACGAGTTGGTGTGGTCCCTTCTGACGAACCAAGGCCGGGCCGCCTCGACTGCTGAAGGCATGTCCCGCCTGCATGCCAGCATCGTGATGGCCGGTCGCCATCAGGAAGCACTCTGATCCAGGCGCAGCGTCGATCGCTCGCGCACGTCCAACAACAAACCACCGTCGCTGTCATCCAGCCCAGGAGCCCACCATGTCCCGCACCAAAAGCATCCTCACCGAAGCCCGGCAAATTGAACGCGCGGTGGCGCTCATCCACCTGGGCGCGCGCCTGCAGGTGCTGGAGAGCGAGACCGACCTCAGCTATGAGCGCCTGTTGAGGCTTTACAAGGAAGTGTCGGGCAAGAGCCCCAGCAAGGGCCAACTGCCTTTCTCCACGGACTGGTTCATGACGTGGCAGCCCAACATCCACGCCAGCCTGTTCCTCAACATCCACGAGTACCTGA
>JAIYCN010000241.1 GCA_027487995.1 Rubrivivax sp.
CGTGTTGGCCGGCAAGGGCAACTGCGGCTTCAACGCCGCCAACGACACCTACGGCGACATGATCGAGATGGGCATCCTGGATCCCACCAAGGTCACCCGCACGGCTCTGCAGAACGCGGCCTCCGTGGCCTCGCTGATGCTGACCACCGAGTGCATGGTCGCTGAAGCTCCGAAGGACGAGGCTCCGGCCGGCATGCCTGGTGGCATGGGCGGCATGGGTGGCATGGGCGGCATGGACATGTAAGTCCCGCCCGGTTGCTCCAAGGCACAGGTGCACGCCTGTGCCCAGGAAAGCCCAACCGAACGAAGCCCCGCGAGCAATCGCGGGGCTTTTTTCATGGTCGGCGACGCTGTGGCGGTTGGAGTGGTCGACAGCGCCGCTTCAGGGGCCTAAGGTGGCGGGGTTTCCGTCCACGAAGGGTGCGCGATGAGCCAGGCCAGCCTGCCGATCCGTCAGGTCTACAAGGGAGAGGTGATCTTCAAGGAGGGCTCGCGCGGGGCCGCCCACATGTTCATCATCAAGGAGGGCCGCGTGGACATCACCGTGGCCCATGAGGAACGCACAGTGAAGCTGGGCACGCTGGAGCGCGGCGCCTACTTCGGCGAAATGGCCCTGGTGTCGGACGCGCCACGCTCGGCCACGGCCACCGCGGCGGATTACACCGAGCTGTACGTGATCGACGCCAAGGCGGTGGAGACCATCCTTGCCCAAGCGAACCCGATCCTGCGCCACATGATCAAGACCATGGTGGGCGTGATCAAGACCCAGAACCAACAGGCTGTCAAGGGCGGCACGGAGACGCCGAAGCTGGTGGCCTACGCGCACCTGATGACGCTGCTGGCCGGGGATGGCAGCGATGCCAGTTCGGGTGCCGCGGCCGGCGGCGGTGAAGGGGGCTCTGCAGCGGCCACCCCCGCGGGTGGTGCTGGAGGTGGCGCCGCTTCAGGCAGTGGTCAGGAGGCGCGCGTTTCGCTCAAGCGCCTGGCCGAGCGGGCCAGCGTGTTCTTCGGCGACAGCCGCAGTGCCTGCCGCGCCACCCTGCAGTTCATGGCGCAACTCAACCTGATTCGGCTGGAAGGCGAGGCGGCGGTCACCAACGCGCGGACTCTGGTCGAGAGAACTGCAAACCTTCCGGAAGCGGTGACCCGCGGCCTGGACGACGCGGTGCACCGGGAACTGGACCTGGTGGAACTCGACGAGGTGGAGCGCATGCTGGACATCGACCGCAGCAGCCTCTTGCAGGGGCTGGCACTGGTGGAGAAGGCCGAGGAGTTGTTCACCTTCCGGCGCGCGGCCCTGATGCGGGTGGTTCAGGAAAAGGGCCGCAGTTTCTTCACCTGAACCGGCAACCGGCCACGCGCCACTTCACTTCGTTTCGAAGTTGGTGGCGCCGTCCCAGTCCGGCGGCGGGGGGCTGCGCCGCCAGTCGGCGATGCGTTGCGAGTAAAGCGCATACAGCGGCCGATCCGCCTGGTGCTGCAGCTGCTGCAAGCGGCTCAGTGCTTCGGTGAACCGCTGCTGCCGAATGAGGGCCAGCGTCTCGTGCCATTGGTCCACCTCCGCCTTCACCTGCTGCGCCAATGACGCCTCAGGGCCCACGGGCTCGAAGATGGCCACACTCTGGTGCTTGCCCTTGACACGCACACGGTCCACCTCACGGCACACCCAGCCGGACAAGGCCGCGCGCGTGGTCTCGCCGATGAGCACCCCCACCCCATAGGCCTTGGTCAATCCTTCCAGGCGTGAACCTAGGTTCACCGCATCACCCATGACGGTGTAGGCGCGCCGCAGTTGCGAGCCCATGTCGCCCACGCGCATGGGGCCGCTGTTGACCCCCACCCCGATGTGGAGGGCCGGCCACCCGCGGGCTTGAAATTCGGCATTCAGCGTGTGGGCTGCGGATTGCATCGCCAAGGCCGCGGCGGTGGCCTGTTCGGCATGACGGGGTTCGGCCACGGGGGCGCCCCAGAAGGCCATCACCGCGTCACCGATGTACTTGTCGAGCGTGCCCTGGTGCTGGGTGCGGATCACCTCGCTCATGGCGGTGAGGTAGCGGTTGATGTAATCGGCCAGCGCCTGGGGACTCAGGCTTTCCGACACGGTGGTGAAGCCGCGCACATCGCAGAAGAGCACGGTCAGTTCACGCTCCACCGGCGCCATGCTGTAGGCCTGGGGGTTCTCGGCCATGCGCTGCACCAGTTCGGGCGGCACATAGGCGGAAAACAGGCCCGACATCTGGCGGCGCGAACGCGATTCCACCAGCCATCCCCAGGCCAGTTGCAACACCAGCAGGCCTGCGGCTGCAGCCCAGCAAGTGGCCAGGGGCAGCAACAGCTGGGCCTGCGTCAACAAGGCCAGGTTCAGGGCCGAGGCGGCGCAGGTCACCAACAGCCCACCACCGATCAGCCACAGTGGACTGTGTCGCCGCGCGGCCACCGCACCGGCGGCCAGCACCAGCGCGCCCACCGTGAGGACCAACAGCAGTTCAGCTGCCAAGACCCATGGCGGCTGGCGCAGCAAACGCCCATCGAGTGCGCCGGCCAAGAGGTGCGCATGGACTTCCACGCCGGGCAGACTGGCCGCCACCGGCGTGCTGACAAGGTCCGCCAAGGCGGGAGCAGACGTGCCCACCAGCACCAGCCTGCCCTGCAGCGACTGGGCCGGCAGTTCTCCCCTGAGCACCTGCGTGGCGCTGATGTAGGGCACGCGTTGGCTTCCGGCACGGAAAGGCACCAGGGACGCCACGCTGCGGTCCACCGGCAACGCCAGCGGCCCCAGTTCAACCGCTTCCACGCGACGGCGGCCGGCACCGTAATCGGCCACCACGGGTTGCGGCGGCGCCCCCATGAGTTGCTGCAGCATCACCACGGCCAAGGCGGGGTGCCACCGGTCTTCGTACTCCACGAACAGCGGAACACGCCGCGTCAGGCCATCCTCATCACGCACGGGGTTGAGGTGCCCCAGCGCGGGTGCGGCCGCCTGCAGCGCTTCGGGCAAGCCGATGCGCTGCGTGTAGCGCAGCACCTGCCCGTCGTTGATGCCGAATTCAGCAGGGTTCAAGCCCGGCGGAGGCGGCGCCCCTGAACCCACGGCGCCGTCACGGAAGGCATGGCCCAACACCACGGGGCGGGTGGCCATGATCTCGGCCAAGCGCTCGTCGTGCGCCAACTGCGGGCGCAGGCGCTTCAGTGCTTGAAGGTATGCCGGCACATCGGCCAGCTCTTGGCGGGCCAAGGCTTCAAGCACCGGAAGGCCCGAGGAGTCGTCACGGCCGGAAAGCACGATGTCCAGGCCCACCACCGCGGCGCCCTGTTCGTCGACCAGGCGGCGGATGAGTTCGGCCAGCCGGTCCCGGCCCCAGGGCCAGCGGCCTTGTCCACCCTGCTCGGGTTCGCGCAGGCTGGCTTCGTCGATGTCGATGATGGCCAGCCGGTCGTCGACCTCATCAACGGCCGTCAGGCGCACGCGGGCGTCATACAGCCAGCCCTCCAGCCGCACCAACGGCGGCAACAGGCCGCCCGAGCCCTGTGCCGCGCCGTCAGCCTGCTCATGGACCGTCCAGATGTGCGCGAGAAGCAGCGCCACGAGCGCCAGGCCCGCCACCAGGCGCCCGGAGGGACGGGGGAGGCCTGCGCGCATGGGGCGGTTCGATCAGCGGTTAAGGGGGTCCACCCGCAGCATCACCAAGGCCGATTCGGGCCGCGCGGAACTGGAGGAGATCACCTGGCGGTCTGGGCGGTTCATGGGGCTGCGGCCCGTGACATCGAACCAGGTGCCCAAGGGCATGCTGATGGGCATCGGTGCGTTTTGACCGATCCATTGCGCCTGAACCTGCGCGCGGTCCCCGTCCATCTGCACCGAGAGTTCCACCGCCACCGTGACGGGGGGCGGCGGTGCCCGGCGTTGCTGGGTGCTAGGCGGCGCGGACCACGCCAGACTCAAGCGCGTGGTTTCGCCTTCGCGCACGCGGGCGCTGGTTTCGATGGGCTCCACCGGTGCACCGGCGCTGGCCACCACCTGCGCGCCACCGGCTGCCGCCGGCGATGAAATCCGCAGGCCCACCTGCACCATGCGGGGCGGCGGCTTGTCGGCCTCGCGGGCCTTGGGCGGCGGTGCCGCGGCCGCACCCGTGCCCACCGAGGGCGGCAAGGGTTCGTCCAAGAAAGCCGGCACGCGGGTCAGCACTTGCGGACGGTCCTGGGGTTCCAGGCCCATGAAGGCGGCCTGCCCGCGCTCCACCAACACCTGCTGGGCCATGGCGTTGGCCAACACCGTGCGGCCTTCAAAAACGCGGTTGTAGGTGCCTGGGCTGACCTGCAGTTCAGTGGCGCGGCGCCCGCCCACGTAGGCAGCCTCAAACTCGGTGCCGCGGATGCCGATGGTGGCGTTGGGTGTGGTGAGCTTCACCTGCTCGGGCCGCGACTTGCCGATGGCGCCGGTGACCATGCGCAGCCCGCCCTCGGCCAAGCGCGTGGCCGCTTCGCCCGTGTTCACACGGCCGGCGTCCGGGGGATATTTCTCGATGGTGAAGCGTGACTGGGGGCGCAGCCATACCAAGGCGTCGTCGATCATGCGGATCTGCACATTGGAGGCCGGGCCCGTGGTGACGGTGTCGCCCTCGCGCAGATGGTCGCCCTTGATGGCGGGGCGCTCCTGCCCGTTGGCCTGGATGATCCTCACCTGCCCCATCACGACCTGAACGGTGCCGGGCGCGGCCCATGCTGGGGCCTGGGGCCACAGGCCCATGAACAGCAGGATCAGCAGTGCAGCGCGCAGGAACATGGATGCAGGATAGCCCTGCGTGCATGAATCCTGGCCGCTGGCTGGCGGGGAATTCGCCGCCTTCGTCAGATTGGTCGCGTTTGGTGGGGGTGGATCAGGCCGATGGTGGGCTTGATGCCAGGCGGGCGATGGTGTGCGCCACCAGATCCGGCTGTTCGTGCACGATCCAATGCGTGGCGTCGGGCACGCGAATCAGCTCCATGCGGGGCACCCAGTCCTCCAGCCCGTCCAAGAGGCCCGGTGGCAAGGCGGTGTCGGCCTCGCCCCACAGCACGGTGGTGGGCACCTTCACCGTGACCGCCTCGGGCGGGAACACGACGCGATGGATGGCATCGTCAGATGACTGCGGCGGCCGCAGTGGGGACGCGCGGTAGTAGTTCAGCCCGCCGGTCAATCCCTGCCGCCACACCGCCCGGTACTGCTCGCGCTGGTCTTCGGTCAGCCAACCGCCGCCCGGATGGCTGGGCGAGGCGGCACCCATATTGGTGAAGAAGGGCCACAGGCGGCGGAAGTCGTCTTCCGCCAGCAGCGCTTCCGCATCTGGGCGGCAGAGGAAATTCATGTACGCACTGGATACCTTCTGAACGGGACTTGTCAGCAGTTCGCGCAGGAAGGTGGCTGGATGAGGGGCGTTGATGATCAATAGCCGCTTGATCAAATCAGGGCGCTGGGCCGCCAGGTTCCAGGCCAGCGCCCCACCCCAGTCATGGGCCACCAGCAGGTCCAAGGGTGCACCCATGTGCTCAATCAACGCCACGAGGTCGCCGACGAGGTGCTTGGCCCGGTAGGCCGCGGTACCGGCAGGGCTTGACGAGTCTGCAAACCCTCGAAGGTTGGGCGCGGTGGCGTGGACCATTCCGCACAGACGCTGCAGCACACCGTCCCAGGCGAAGGCCGCTTCCGGGAAACCGTGCAGCAGCAGGGCTTGGGGTTGGCCGGGCGTGGGTTGCGCCGCATTCGACCGGGTGGTCAGGCGGATGCCGTGGGGCAGATCGACGGCGCCATGGTGGATGCCGGCGGACGCGAGGGCGGATTCGCCATGTGGTGAGGAATTCATGGCGGCGTTGTTCGCAAAAAAATTGACTCCGACCCCATTTTTCTTCAGTGGATGGGCACCACCCACCCGTGCAGCGTCTGGGCGACATCGTCCACGCCGGTCTTCTTCAATGCGGAGAACAGCACCACACCCACATCGGACTCCTCGGTGACGTAGGGGCCCAGGGCCTCGGTGGCGGCTTGCAGGGCGGCCTGGGCCTCCTTGCGGTTGAGCTTGTCGGCCTTGGTGAGCACCACCAGCAGCTTGACCTGGCCCGTAGACACGCGGGGCGCGATGAATTCCAGCAGTTGCTGGTCCAAGGGGGTGAAGCCCAGACGGGAGTCCACCATCAGCACCACCCCTCCCAGGCTGCGGCGCAGCTCGAGGTAGTCGGCCATCACCTTTTGCCAACGCAGCTTGGCGTCGCGCTCTACGGCGGCGTAGCCGTAGCCTGGGAGGTCGGCCCACAGGGCATTGGGATCGTCCTTCGGGCCCACGGCGAACAGGTTGATGTGCTGGGTCCGGCCCGGAGTCTTGGAGGCGAAGGCCAGCCGGCGATGCTGGGCCAGGGTGTTGATGGCCGTGGATTTGCCCGCGTTGGAGCGGCCCACGAAGGCGATCTCGCAGAGTTCCGTGGAGGGGAGCTGGTCCAGACGGCTGGCGGTGGTGAGAAAACGGGCCGTGTGGGCCCAGCCCAGGGATTGCACGGCCGTTCGGGGCGGCGCCTCCGTGGCGGATACCTCGGTGGCCGAATCGGGCTTGTGGGGTTCAGACGTCATGGAGCATTGTAAAATGCGAGGTTTGGTCGTAACTGGTTAAAAGATTGCCGCCATGAAGGCTCTGAACACACTCCTGAATGCAGCCCGGACAGCCACCCTGGGTGCCCTGTTCGCCCTGAGCAGCGGCGCGGCCTTGGCCGCCACACCCGCTGCCGCCCCGGCCCCCGATTTGGCCAAGGGCCAGGCCTCGGCGGCCGTGTGCTCGGCTTGCCACACGATTGACGGCAGCCGCGGCAGCCCGGCCAATCCCATCCTGGCCGGTCAGCACCCGGAATACCTGGTCAAGCAGCTGCAGGAATTCAAAGCCGGCAAGCGCAAGAACGCGGTGATGGCGGGCTTTGCCGCCACCCTGAGCGACGACGACATGCGCAACGTGGCCGCCTTCTACGCGAGCAAGACGGCCAAGCCGGGCGCAGCCAAGGACAAGGACCTGGCCACCCTGGGCGAAAAGATCTACCGCGGCGGCATCAGCGACCGCAACATCCCGGCCTGCGCAGGCTGCCACAGCCCCACGGGCGCGGGCATCCCGGCACAGTACCCGCGCGTGGGCGGTCAGCATGGCGACTACACCGAAGCGCAACTGCTGGCCTTCCGCAGCGGCGCGCGCGGCAACAGCCTGCAGATGATGCAGATTGCGGCCAAGATGAATGACCGCGAGATCAAGGCGGTTTCGGACTACATCGCCGGCCTGCGCTGAGCTCGGCAGGGCATCACCCCCGATCTGAGGCCGGTCTTCGACCGGCCTTTTTCATTTTTGACCCGAAGCGTCCCGGATAATCGGCCGCGACATGAGCAGCACCCCCCACACCGGCGGACTTGAAGTCCGCGCCCGTTCGGCTTTCGTTCAGGAGGCGGTGGAACTGCTGTCCTCCATGCGGTTTGCCATCTCCCTGCTGACGGTGATCTGCATCGCCTCGGTCATCGGCACCGTGATCAAGCAGGCCGAGCCGCTGAACAACTACGTGAACCAGTTCGGGCCCTTCTGGGCCGAACTGTTCGGGCGGGTGAATCTCTACACGGTCTACAGCGCCTGGTGGTTCCTCCTGATCCTGGCCTTCCTGGTGATCTCCACCACCTTGTGCATCGTGCGCAACACGCCCAAGATCATGGCGGAGCTGCGCACCTACAAGGAGCACATCCGCGAGCAGTCCCTGCAGGCCTTTCACCACAAGGCCCAGGGCACGGTGAAGGAAACGCCCCAGGCGGCCTATGACCGCGTGGCCGCGCTGCTGGTGGCCCAGGGCTGGCGGGCCAAGGCGCAAGTGCGCCGGCCGGAACCCGGCGCCAAGGCGCAGGCCGGCACCATGATTGCCGCGCGCAAGGGCATGGCCAACAAGCTGGGTTACCTGGCTGCGCATTCGTCCATCGTGCTCATCTGCATTGGCGGCTTGAGCGACGGCGACCTGATGGTGCGCCTGCAGATGGCGCTGCAGGGCAAGAGCGTGTTCTCCGGTGGTGGCCTGATCACCGAAGTGCCGGGGGAGCACCGCTTGCCCGAGGGCAGCCTGACCTACCGCGGCAATGTGCTGGTGCCCGAAGGCGGACGGCAGGGCGTGGCCCTGTTGAACATGCCCGGCGGCGTGGTGCTGCAGGACCTGCCCTTCGACATCGAGCTCAAGAAGTTCATCGTCGATTACTACGAAACGGGCATGCCCAAGCTGTTTGCCAGCGAGATCATCATCCACGACCGGGCCACGGGTGAAGCACGTCCGGCCACGGTGAAGGTGAATGAACCGGCATTCCACCGCGGCGTGGCCATCTACCAGAGCAGCTTCGACGACGGTGGCAGCAAGCTGAAGCTGCGCGTGCTGCCCTTGGGTGGCGGCAAGCCTTTCGAGGTGGAAGGCCGCGTGGGCGAAGACACGGCTCTGGTGAGCGAAAAGGAACGCCTGAAGCTCGAGTTCGCGGGGCTCAAGGTCATCAACGTCGAAAACTTCACCGACACCACCGGCGCGGGCGGCAGCGGCGCGGACGTGCGCAAGGTGGACCTGAAGACGTCGATCACCGACCACCTGGGCAGCGGGGCCAAGGCCCCAGGCGAAAAGACGATGCGCAACGTGGGGCCCTCGGTGACCTACCGCCTGCGCGACGAAAGCGGGCAGGCGCGCGAGTTCCACAACTACATGGTGCCCTTCGAGATCGACGGGCAGATGGTGCTGCTGGCTGGGGTGCGCGACAACGTGAATGAGCCCTTCCGGTACCTGCGCCTGCCGGTGGACGAGAACAACGCCATCGACTCCTGGATGGGCTTGCGCCATGCGCTGCTGAACCCGCAACTGCGCGAACTGGCGGCGCGCCGCTATGCGCTGCAGGCCACGCCACCCGGGCAGCCCGAGCTTCAGCCGCAAATCCAGGCCACGGCCCTGCGGGCGCTGGCGCTGTTTGCGGGCGAGGAGCGGCCAGCCGACGGCGTGACGGTGGAGGACGCCCCTGGTGGGCTGACGGCCCTGACCGCTTTCCTGGAACGCAGCGTGCCCGAGGATGACCGCGCGCGCATCTCCGAGGTGCTCTTGCGTATCCTCAATGGCTCCCTCTTCGAGCTGCTGAACATGTCGCGTCAGCAGGCTGGTCTGGCCGCCATGCCCAGTGGCGAAAAGGCCCAGGCCTTCATGACGCAGGCCGTGCTTTCCTTGAGCGACAGCTTCTTCTACCCGTCCCCGGTGATGGCGCAGCTGGCATCGTTCGAACAGAAGCAGGCCAGCGTGTTCCAGGTGGCGCGGGCGCCGGGCAAGACGCTCGTGTACATCGGCTCGGTCTTGCTGATCATCGGCGTCTTTGCGATGCTGTATGTTCGGGAACGACGGCTGTGGATCTGGATCCAAGATGACGGCATGGGCGGCACGAAGCTGAGTGCCGCACTTTCGACCACGCGCAAGACGCTGGATGCAGACAAGGAATTCGATGCGCTCAAGGCTGCCCTGCTGCAGCCCGCGGCCACGGAGGGAACGACACGATGAACACCACCACCCTGGACATCGGCAAGAGCGGCTGGAAGCCGCGCGTGGGCCTGGCCGACGCGCTGACCTCGTTGCTCGTGATCGCCGGTGCGGTTTACGCACTCAACCGCTACGGTCCGTCAATGGACGTGTACGAGACTTGGATCCTGATCGGCGCGGTCCCCTCGCTGATCGGACTGGTGTGGTTCTGGCCCTCGCTGCGCTGGCTGAGCCTGGGCGTGGGTGCCACCACCCTGCTGGCCATCCATCTCTATGGCCGCACGACGGATGCCTTCGGCGCAGACCTGGCCGCCGCGGAAAACGTTTTTCTTCTGAAGTATTTCCTCTCCAGCCAGAGCGCCATCCTGTGGATGAGCCTGCTGTTCTTCATCAGCACGGTGTTCTATTGGATCGGCATGCTGGGGCGCCAACCCACTGAGGGCGCGGAGAACACGGGCTACCGGCTGGGCTCCCGCCTGGCCTGGGCAGCGGTGTTCATGGCCCTGGTGGGCACGCTGGTGCGTTGGTTCGAAAGCCATCAGATTGCGCCGGACATTGGCCACATCCCGGTGAGCAACCTCTACGAGGTGTTCATCATGTTCTGCTGGATGACGGCACTGTTCTACCTGTACTACGAGCAGCAGTACAAGACGGGTGCCATGGGCGCCTTCGTGATGCTGATCGTCAGTGCGGCGGTGGGCTTCCTGCTTTGGTACACCGTGGTGCGCGAAGCTCACCAGATCCAGCCCCTGGTGCCCGCCTTGCAAAGCTGGTGGATGAAGCTGCATGTGCCGGCCAACTTCGTGGGCTACGGCACCTTTGCGCTGGCGGCCATGGTGGCGTTTGCCTACCTCATCAAGCAGCAGGCTGCGGAAACCCGTTGGTGGAAACTGGCCCCACTGTGGCTGCTGGGCGTGGTGCTGTGCTTCGAGCCGCTGGTGTTCCGCAAGGGCGCGGCGCAGTCGGGCTCCTACTGGATCGTCTACTTCGGCATCAGCGCGCTGATCGTGGCGGGCATCCTGTCGCTGCGCGGGCGCATCGGCCCCAAGCTGCCGTCCTTTGAAGTGCTGGACGACGTGATGTACAAGTCCATAGCCGTGGGCTTTGCGTTCTTCACCATCGCCACCATTCTGGGCGCCTTCTGGGCGGCCGAGGCTTGGGGCGGCTACTGGAGCTGGGACCCCAAGGAGACCTGGGCCCTGATCGTGTGGCTGAACTACGCCGCCTGGCTGCACATGCGGCTGATGAAGGGCCTGCGCGGGGCGGTCTCGGCCTGGTGGGCGCTGGTGGGTCTGGCGGTGACGACCTTCGCCTTCCTGGGCGTGAACATGTTCCTGTCGGGCCTGCACTCCTACGGCGAGCTTTAATTCCCCGCGCAACCGCGGGGCGGGCGCTGGCGTATAGGCTTGCTGAACCACCAAGGCAGGAGCCCAGCCATGCTGATCAAGACCGACCGCGGGTTCGAGCACCCGATTGCCAGCGACATCACGCCGCGTGCGGTGTTCGAGCAGCGGCGCGAACTGTTGCGCTCCGTGGCCTTGGGCGCTGCCGGTACTTCTCTGGGCCTGTGGGCTGCGCGGGATGCGCGGGCCCAGGCCCCTGCGGGTTCAGCCCTGACCACGGGGCCCGGCAAGCTGACTCGGCTGCCGGCGGTGCGGTCTGCCGTGGACGGCGCCTTCGTGATGGACAAGCTGACCGCCTACGAGCATGTGGCGGGCTACAACAACTACTACGAGTTCGGGGTGGAGAAGTCGGACCCGGCGCGCAACGCACACACCCTGCGGACGCGGCCCTGGACGGTGAGCGTGGAAGGCGAGTGCGCCAAGCCGCGCACCTTCGGCATCGAGGACCTTTTGAAGCTGGCGCCCATGGAGGAGCGCATCTACCGGCTGCGCTGCGTGGAGGGCTGGTCCATGGTGATTCCGTGGCTGGGGTATTCGGTGTCGAACATCCTGCGTGCGGTGGAGCCCACGGGCAAGGCGAGGTTCGTCGAATTCGTGACCCTGGCCGACAAGGCGCAGATGCCGGGGCTTCGTTCTGGCGTGCTGGATTGGCCCTACAAGGAAGGGCTGCGGATCGATGAGGCCATGCACCCGCTGACGCTGATGGCCTTCGGCCTGTATGGTGAAGTGCTGCCCAACCAGAACGGGGCGCCGCTGCGCCTGGTGGTGCCCTGGAAGTACGGCTTCAAGAGCGCCAAGAGCATCGTGAAGATTCGCCTGCTGGAAAAACAGCCGCGTTCGAGTTGGGAGGAAGCAATTGCTTCTGAGTACGGCTTCTATTCGAACGTGAACCCGAAGGTGGACCACCCGCGTTGGAGCCAGGCCACCGAGCGGCGCATCGGTGAGGACGGCGTGTTCCAACGCAAGCGCCCCACCCTGATGTTCAACGGTTACGAGGCACAGGTGGGACAGCTGTACGCAGGCATGGACCTGCGCAAGTTTTATTGATGAGCGCATGGCGTGCCCGCCTGGGCGCGGGCCTGCTGCACCCGGCCTGCAAGCCTGCGGTGGGCCTGCTGTTGATGGCGCCGTTGGCCGCGCTCATCTGGGGCGTGATGCAGGACTCGCTGGGCGCCAACCCGGCTGAAACCTTGATCCGCAACAGCGGCGAAATGACGCTGCGCTGCCTGCTGCTGACCCTGGCGGTGACGCCGCTTCGGGAGTGGACTGGCGTGGCCGCGTTTGCCCGGCTGCGCAGGATGTTGGGCCTGCTCACCTTCACTTGGGCCCTGCTGCATCTCCTGGCCTATTCCTGGCTGGACATGGGCTTCTATGTGGAGGACATCCTTCGGGATGTGGCCAAGCGGCCCTTCATTCTGGTGGGCTCGCTGGCCCTGCTGCTGATGCTGCCGCTGGCGTTGACCTCGTTCAATGCAGCCGTCAAGGCGCTGGGTTCAGTGAGATGGAAGCGGCTGCACCGGGCGGTGTATGCGGTGGCGCTGCTGGCCATCCTGCACTTCTTCTGGATGCGCGCAGGCAAGCTCAACTTCGGTGATGTGGCGGTGTATGGCGCGCTGTTGGCGGTGCTGCTTGGCTGGAGGGTTTGGCGGGCTTTTGGCGCGAGAGCAAGCACTGCCGCGTCGTGATCAGCGCATGAACTCGACGGGTGCGTCACTGGCGGGCACGGTGATGAGCGTCACCAAAGGGTAGAGGTAGTTGCAGGCCGACGTGGTGGTTCCGGTGTCCTGGTTCGTCTTCCAGAACACCCGGCGCAAGACCCCCTGCTCGGTGACGCGCGTGACTTGCGGCAGGTAGCAACGCACGCCGCTGCCCAGTGACAGCACGATCAGCGTGTGGCGAGAGAAGTCGACCGCAGGCGTTGCCTTGTCGGCGTTGGGATAGGGATCCCCTGGAAACTGCGCGGGCGCCGCCTGCCAGAGTGCCTGCCACTCAGCGGCCGAGCGGAGCACGTAGGTGCCACTGGGAATGGCACGGTAGGCCGAGGGCATCCATTCTTGAAATGGCACCTCGGTTTCAGGAGGGTGGCCGCCGCAGGCGCTGAGGCCAATGACCAAACCCACGGCGCCCAGACGCGTCAAGCAAAGTAGTACCGCGCGGCGGGAGGTGGCACGAAGCGCAGACGTGTCACTGGGTTGTTGCACGTGAGGAGGCTGCCCTTGAGGTGTTCGCAAAACAAATGACACTGACCCCATTTTCTTCCGACACCGCCCTCGGTCTGGGGTTCATCGACTGAGCACGCCCTTGAGTGCCACGCCAGTGGGCGAGCCTGAGCGGACCACCTGATCGGGCGGACCGGCAACCACGACTCGACCGCCGGCGCTGCCGCCCTCGGGACCCAGGTCGATGACCCAATCAGCTTCGGCGATGACATCCAGGTCATGCTCAATGACGACCACGCTGTGGCCGCCATCGACCAGACGGTGCAACACGTGGATGAGTTTTTCGACATCGGCCATGTGGAGGCCCACGGTGGGCTCATCGAGAACGTACAACGTATGCGGTGCCTTCTGCCCACGCCGGCCAACTTCGTCGCGCACCTTGCTCAACTCGGTGACGAGCTTGATACGTTGCGCTTCGCCGCCGGACAGCGTGGGAGAAGGCTGTCCCAGTGTGAGGTATCCGAGGCCGACGTCCTTGAGCAACTGCAAGGGGTGTGCAATTGAGGGCATGGAAGCGAAGAATTCCACCGCTTCGTCCACCTCCAGCTGCAGCACACCGCCGATGCTCTTGCCGCGCCAGGTGACGGCCAGGGTCTCGGGATTGAAGCGCTGGCCGTGGCACTGGTCGCAAGGCACCTTCACATCGGGCAGGAAGCTCATCTCGATGGTGCGCATGCCCTGGCCTTCGCAGGCGGGGCAACGGCCCTGGCCGGTGTTGAAGCTGAAGCGGTTGGCTGCATAGCCGCGGGCCTTGGCTTCCAGCGTTTCGGTGAAGAGCTTGCGAATGGCGTCCCAAAAGCCGATGTAGGTGGCCGGGCACGAACGCGGAGTCTTGCCGATGGGGGTCTGGTCCACTTCCAGCACACGGTCCACCGCGCCCCAGCCTTCGATGCCGCTGCAGCCCTGCCACAACGGGTCGCCCTTGCCCTTCTGAGCCACGGCGGCCTGCACATTGGCCAGCAGCACATCGCGGGCCAGGGTGCTCTTGCCGCTGCCCGACACGCCGGTGACAGCCACCAAGCGGTGCAGCGGCACGCGCACATCCAGGTTCTGCAGGTTGTGGAGCTTGGCGCCCCTGACTTCCAGCGAGGGCTGGGCGCTGGTCACTTCGCGGCGAGGGTGCAAGGGGTGTTGCAGGGGGTGGGCGAGCAGGCGGCCGGTGATGGATTCGGGCGTGGCGGACAGGTCGGCAGCCTTGCCTTGTGCAATCACGCGCCCACCGCGCTTGCCGGCGCTGGGCCCGATGTCGATGAGGTGGTCGGCGCGGCGGATGGTGTCTTCGTCGTGCTCCACCACCACCAGGGTGTTGCCCTTGTCGCCCAGGCGCGCCAGGGCCTTCAACAGGATCTGGTTGTCGCGCGGATGCAGGCCGATGGTGGGCTCGTCCAGCACGTAGCACACGCCCTGCAGGTTGCTGCCCAGCTGGGCGGCCAGCCGGATGCGCTGGGCCTCGCCGGCCGGCGCCAGCGCGCGCCGCGGCCGAAGCGGGTGGCGCATGGGATGGGCGAGCAGGCGGCCGGTCACCGACTCGGGCACGGCGGACAGGTCGGCGGCACGGCCCTCGGCCACCAGCCGGCCGCCGCGCTTGCCGGCGCCGGGCCCGATGTCGATGAGGTGGTCCGCCCGGCGGATGGTGTCCTCGTCGTGCTCCACCACCACCAGGGTGTTGCCCTTGTCTCCCAGGGTGTGCAGCGCATCGAGCAGGATGCGGTTGTCGCGCGGATGCAGGCCGATGGTGGGCTCGTCCAGCACGTAGCACACGCCCTGACGGTTGCTGCCCAGCTGGGCGGCCAGCCGGA
>JAIYCN010000356.1 GCA_027487995.1 Rubrivivax sp.
CCATGCGCGAGGTGGTCGAGGAACGCCACGAACCGCCGCGCCCCCCTGAGCCTCCTCGCGCACCTCGCGAATCGCGCGAACCGGTCATCCGCATCGAGAAGTCAACCGAGAACGCGGAATCCGGCAAAGGCAAGGGGGTGGACATCCGAATCGACGAGAACGGCATCCGAGTTCTCACGCGTCCCACACCGGCCGCGGCGCCCGCTTCAGCCGCGTCGGCCGCATCGGCACCCGCGGCCGCGGCCGCCGCCTCCACCCCATCACCCCGCGAAATCCGAGTGGATGTGCAGCGGGGTACCGACGGGAAGGATCAAGCGTCGATTCGGGTCACCCTGCCCGAGGATGTCGACGCGGCAGCCGTGCGTGACGCCATCGAGGAGGCCAAGCAGGCGGTCAAGGAAGCACTGCGCGAACCCGCCGTCGAAACCGTCGAAGGCCCCAAAAGCAGCGGTCCCACGATCCGCATCAGTCGCGTCCACACGGAAGACTTCCTCACCGACCTGGCCCTGCTGTGGATCCTGGCGTCCATCATCATCAAGCTGACCTACAAGGGGCAACTGCAGGCCCGCGCCGAAGCTGCCCAGGCCACCGAAGTGGCTGAGGCCGAGACCCTCAAGCGCCAGTTGGCCGAGGCCCGCATGGCCACCATGCAGGCCCAGGTGGAACCGCACTTCCTCTTCAACACCCTGGCCTCCATCGAGCACCTGATCGAGACCGACCCACCGCGCGCCGGCCGCATGCAGCGCGCACTCATCGACCTGCTGCGCGCCACCATGCCCACGCTGCGTGACGGCGGCACCGCCACCACCCGCACCCTGGGGCAGGAGCAGGCCGTCATCGAACCCTACCTGGCCATCCTCAAGATGCGCATGGACGAGCGCCTGGAAACCGAGGTGGACATCCCGGCCGGTCTGCACTCAGCCGAATGCCCGCCGATGGTGCTGCAGATGCTGGTGGAGAACGCCATCAAGCACGGGCTGGAGCCCAAGCCCGAAGGTGGACGCCTCTTGGTCCAGGCCGTCATCATCGACGGCGACCTGCACCTGGTGGTGCGGGACAGCGGTGTGGGCCTGGCCGAAGGCTGGGCCCAGGGTAATGGCACGGGCCTGCGCAACATCCGGGATCGTCTGGCGCTGCGCTATGGTGCAGCCGCTGAGATGACCGTGTCAGCGGCTGAAGGCGGCGGCACCCAGGTGGACGTGAAGCTGCCCTACCGCGTGGTCACCAAATCCGAGCAAGGAGAAACCGCATGAAGATCTTCTGGCGCATCAGCCTGACGCTGGTGCTCATCATCGCCCTGCTGGGTACCCTGGCCGTGGCCGGCATCCTGAGCTGGATCGGAGACCAGGACACCGTCCGCGTGATCATCGACGGCGAGCCCTGGCAATTCAAGATGCCCAGCGGCTGGGGACTGGTGGGGGTGTTGGCCGCCGTGGCCCTTTCCATCATCCTGTTGTTCACCGTGGTGCCAGTGCTGGTGGTGGTGGGTCTGATCGTCGGGCTGATCGGCACCCTCATCGGCGGCCTGTTCGCCATCGCGCCGGTGCTCATCGTGGCCGCGCTGATCTGGTGGTTGGTGCAGCGTTCCCGGCAGCCCTCATGAGCACAGCACACCAACCCGTCCGTGCGCTGCTGGCGGACGATGAACGGCTGATGCGAGATCAGCTTCGCCTGCGCCTTTCTGAGGTGTGGCCGGAACTCGAGATCGTGGCCGAAGCGCGCAATGGACTGGAGGCCGTCACCCTGGTGGCGGAGCACCATCCCGATGTGGTGTTCCTGGACATCCGCATGCCGGGGCTCACCGGTGTGGATGCGGCGCGCGACATCCTGCAACTCGACTACGGCGACGAGGGCTGCGCTCCTGAGATCGTCTTCATCACCGCCTATGACCAGTACGCGGTGCAGGCCTTCGAGCAAGGTGCGGTGGACTATGTGCTCAAGCCGGCCCAGGCCGATCGGCTGCAGCGGACCCGCGAGCGGTTGGTGGCACGGCTTCAGGCGCGTGCGGCCATCCATGGATCCATGCCTCATCAGCCTCCGCAGAGCGACGCGGCATCACCGCACATCGATGCCCACGCGCCCAGCCCCGCAGCCTTGCAGCAATTGCTGGGCACCCTGTCGGCCCAAATCAACGGCCAGGTACCCACACGGCTGGAGATCATCCAGGCCGGCGTGGGCAGCAGCATCCAGATGATTCCGGTGGCCGAGGTCCTCTTCTTCATCAGCGACGAGAAGTACACCCGCGTGCAGACCGCCACCATCGAGGCGCTGATCCGCAAGCCCATCAAGGAGTTGCTGGCCGAACTCGATCCCCATCGCTTTTGGCAGATCCACCGCAGCACCATCGTGAACGTGCAGGCGGTTCAATCGGTGGTGCGCGATGACCGGGGCCGACAGATCGTGTCGGTGAAGGGACATCCGCAGAAGCTCGAGGTCAGCCGCAGCTTCGCCGGGGTGTTCAAGGGGATGTAGGGCCTTTTTCGACCGATGCAGCGGCCGATGCAGCCGCAGACGCCGCGGCCTTGGCGGCCAGTTCCTCCCGCATGCGGCGCAGCTTCTCGCGCGGGTCTTCGCGGTTGGGCGTGTCGTGCAGCTTCATCTCCAGGATGAAGCGGCTGGGGATGCCGGCCACCAGCTCGCGCCCTCGCTTGCGCCGGCGCAGGGTGCTCACCGCCAGCGTCTGACGCGCGCGGGTGATGCCCACGTACATCAGGCGCCGCTCCTCTTCCAGGCGCTGCGGCGTCATGTCCTCGTCTTCGCTCTTGAAGGGCAGCAGGCCTTCATTGATGCCGGCCAGCACCACATGCGGCCACTCCAGGCCCTTGGATGCGTGCAGGGTCGAAAGCGTCACCACATCCTGCTCGTCGCCCCGCTCGGCCAGGCTGATGATCACGCTGATGGTCTGCGCCACCTCCAGCACAGTGCGGCGCGGAGTCTCGGTCGTCATGCCGCCCAGGTTGTCGATCTCGCCACCGCAGCGCTTGCCGATCCAGTCCACGAAGTCCAGCACATTGCTCCAGCGCGCCGCGGCCAGCTTTTCGTTGTCCTCGCCGTCGAAGAGGTGCTGTTCGTAGCCAATCTCGCGCAGCCATTCCATCAGCAGCGCCTTGGCGTCTTCGGCCCCAGAGGTCTGCCCGGCCTTGTGGGCCAGGTCGTTCACGTAGCGGCCGAACTCGTGCAGCGAACCCACCGCCTTGGCCGGCAGCACCGCCGACAGACTCGGCGCGAACAGCGACTCGAAGAGGCTGGTCTTCCACTTCGATCCGAATTCACCCAGCTTGCCCAGCGTCTGGTGGCCGATGCCGCGCTTGGGCGTGGTGATGGCCCGCAGGAAGGCCGGGTCGTCATCCTGGTTCACCAAGAGGCGCAGCCAGGCGCACAGGTCCTTGATCTCGGCCTTGTCGAAGAAGCTTTGGCCGCCGCTGACCTTGTAGGGAATCTGCGCCGCGCGCAGCTTCTGCTCGAAGGCACGCGCCTGGTGGTTGGCGCGGTAGAGGATGGCGAAGTCCGCCAGCTTGATGGACGGCCCACCGTTGCCGCGGATCGCCTGGATGAAGGCCACAGCGCGGTCGGCCTCGTGCTCTTCGCCATCGCACTCCACCAAACGTACCGGCTCGCCCTCGCCCAGGTCGCTCCACAGCTTCTTTTCGAACAGCTTGGGGTTGCCCGCAATCACATGGTTGGCCGCACGCAGGATGGCGCCGGTGGAGCGGTAGTTCTGCTCCAACGGAATCACGCGCAGCTTCGGAAAATCCTGCGGCAACCGCTTGAGGTTGTCGATGGTGGCGCCGCGCCAGCCGTAGATGCTCTGGTCGTCGTCACCCACGGCGGTGAAGCGGCCCGCGCGCCGCTCATCCGGGTGCGACACCAGCACCTTCATCAACTCGTACTGCACCGAGTTCGTGTCCTGGTATTCGTCCACCAGCACATGCCGAAAGCGGTCCTGCCACTTCAGGCGAACGGCGTCATCACGCTGCAGCATCTTCAGCGGCAGGCCGATGAGGTCATCGAAGTCCACCGCCTGGTAGGCCTGAAGCCGCTCCTCAAAGAGCTTCATCACGCGTGCGGCCACACGTTCGTTGTCGTTCTGCGCCGCGGCCGCTGCGCCTTCGCTGTCCAGCCCCTGGTTCTTCCACAGGCTGATGGTCCATTGCCACTGCCGCGCCAGCTTGGCGTCGGTGGTGGAGCCCGCATCGCGCAGCAGGCTCAGCACATCGTCGCTGTCCAGGATGCTGAATTCGGGCTTGAGCCCAACGGCAGCCCCATCCTCACGCAGGAGACGCACACCCAGACTGTGGAAGGTGCTGATGACCAGTTCACCCGCCGCACGCGGGCCCACCAAGGCCTTGGCGCGCTCGCGCATTTCCTGCGCGGCCTTGTTGGTGAAGGTGATGGCCGCAATCTGCGGTGGCTCCAGCCCCGCTTGCAACAAGCGCGCAATTTTGTGCGTGATCACCCGCGTCTTGCCCGAGCCGGCACCGGCCACAACCAGGCAAGGCCCATCGAGATGGTGCACCGCCTGCAACTGGGCTGGATTCAGGCCCGCAGGCGGGGTGTGGGACGGTGCAGGAGGTGGCATGGAAACACGATCAAGGGCGGCGGATGATAGCCAAGCCGTCACACTTGGCTGCAGCCCCGGCGTGTGCTACACCCTTGGGCATGGCTGCCTTCACACGACGCCGATGGCTGCGGGCCACGAGCTTGGCCACCGGTGCCTGCTGGACGGGCTTGCCGGCCTTCCTGCCCCACGCCCTGGCCGCGGACGAACAGCGCTTCGCCTGGGGTGTGGCCAGCGGAGAACCCTCGCCCGAGGGGATGGTGCTGTGGACCCGCATCAGCGGACCCGGGCTTCCCAACGACCAAGGCGTGCCCGTGCAATGGGAAGTGGCGGAGGACGAGGGCTTCACGCGCATCGTGGTTCGCGGCACAGAGTTGGCCGAATCCGCCTGGGCCTTCAGCGTGCATGTTGAACCCAGCGGCTTGGCGCCCGCGCGGCCGTATTGGTACCGCTTCCATGCGCTTGGGCAGCAAAGCCCTGCGGGCCTGACACGCACGGCACCCGCCCCCGATGCCCCGGCCCGCTTGAAGCTGATCATCGCCAGTTGCCAGCGCTACGACATGGGCCACTACGCGGCCTGGCGGCATGCGGCCCAATGGCAGCCCGACCTCATCCTGTTCCTGGGCGACTACATCTACGAAACCGCTTCACCGGCCGACCGCATCCGCCGCCACCAGGGCGGCTACGTGCAGACGCTGGCCCAGTACCGGGCCCGCTATGCGCAGTACAAGACCGACCCGCTGCTGCAGGCCGCCCACGCCAGCGCGCCGTGGATGGTGATCTGGGACGACCATGAAGTAGACAACGACTATGCAGGCCTTCAAGGGCAGCGCCTGCAGCCTGACTTCGCCGCGCAGCGGCGCAACGCCTACCAGGCCTTTTGGGAGCACATGCCCTTGCCGATGCGCATGCGCCCCGATCTCAGCGCGCCGGGTGCCAGCCTGCCGCTGTACCGCCGCCACGCCTGGGGCCGCCTGGCGCAAATCCATCTGCTGGACGACCGGCAGTACCGGGACCCGCAAGCCTGCCCAAGGGAAGGCCGTGGCGGCAGTAACATCGTGGCCCTGCGCGACTGCCCGGACCTGGCGTTGCCCGCGCGCTCACTGCTGGGTGCGGCCCAGGAAGACTGGCTGCACAAGGGCTGGGACCGCCAACGGCGTTGGAACCTGCTGGCCCAGCAGACCCTGATGATGCGTTGGGCCTGGAGCGACCCCTACGCACCAGCGCAGGGCACCTACTGGACCGATGGGTGGGACGGTTACCCGGCCGCCCGCACCCGGCTGCTGCAGTCGGTGCTGGACCAGGACATCCGCAACCTGGTGGTGTTGGGTGGCGATGTGCACGGCAACTACGTGGGCGACCTCGAGCTCAATGCGGATTCGCCTTTCAGCCGCGTGGTGGCCAGCGAGTTCTGCGGCACCTCCATCACCAGCTTCAACGGCTCACCCGAACGCGTCGTGGCCGCCCACGCCTTCAACCCCCACGTGAAGCACGCACGCATCGACGAACGCGGCTTCGTGGCCTTCGAGATCAGCGACCAGTCGCTCGTGGGCCACCTGATGGTGGTGGACGATGCGCTGGATCCCAACAGCGGCATCCGCGTCTCGGCCCGCTATGCGGTGGAGGCCGGCCGGCCAGGCGTGCAGCGCGCCTGAAGCGGTACGCTGAGCACGGCCTGGCCCGCCCTCAAACGATTACTGAGGCTCGCACAGGCAGTGCACCACCGCTGTGAAGGGCCGGCGCGCCTGCACCACGTCGGACAGCCACACCAGGTCCTCCAGGGCCTGCGTGGCATTCAGTGCGCCCACACCGGCCAGGCCACTCACGGGGTTCACCGGGGACGCCGCCCACACGGCACCCGCTACCGCCTGCCAGGCGGTGTCCAGGCCCAAGGACTGCAGCACCTGCATGAAGGGCGGGAGCTTCTTTTCCACATAGCGAATGCCCGCATCCTCCGGGAGCTTGGCCCGCTCACGCGCGGCCCGGATGGCGTCGGCCAGCGAACCCGTGCGGTCGATCAGCCCATGGCCGCGCGCCTGCTCGCCGGTCCAGATGCGGCCCTGCGCCACGGCATCGATGGCCTCGCGCGTGGTGCTGCGTGCGGCCGCCGCCCGGGTGGTGAAGTCCTGGTAGATGTGACCGATGCTGGCTTGCACGAGCTGTGCAAACCGCGGGTCCAGGTCGCGCCGGAAATCGTAGGCGCCGACCAGCCACGTGGTGCGGTAGCCACCGGTGCGCACGCCCGCCTTGTCCATCAACGCTTGTGCCGTGGGCAGCATGCCGAACACACCGATGGAACCCGTGATGGTGGACGGCTCGGCAATCACTTCGTCGGCGGCCATGGCAATCCAGTAGCCACCGGAAGCCGCCACATCCCCCATGGACACCACCACCGGCTTGCCCGACTCGCGGGTGAGTTCCAGTTCGCGGCGAATCTGCTCGGACGCAAAGGCGCTGCCGCCGGGTGAATTCACCCGCAGCACCACGGCCTTCACGTTCTCGTCTTCACGGGCACTGCGGATCAGGGCAGAGGTGCTCTCGCCGCCAATGCGGCCCGCAGGCGCCTGGCCGTCGCCAATTTCGCCTTCGGCCACCACGATGGCCACCGGCGCTTCCTTGGAGCGGGGCGGCACGTGGCGCAGGTACTGCTGCAGCGACACCTGGCGGAAGGACTTGCTCTTTTCATCCGCCGCACCCGCCTCGATCATGGCCTTGCGCATCTCGTCCTGCGTCTTGAGCGCATCCACCCACTTCTGCTCCAGCGCCCACTTCGCGCCGTCGCCCCCGGCGGCCACCAGCGAGCCTGGCAGGCTTTCGATGGACTGCTGCAGCGCCCCATCGGGCAGCTTGCGCGCCCGCTCCACGCCGCGGCGGTACAGGGCCCACAGCGCGTCATAGACATGCGCCTCGCTTTCCAGCGTCTCCTTGGAGGGACCATTGGCAAAGTACGGTTCACCCGCGTTCTTGTACTTGCCCACGCGGATCACATTGGCCTGCACGCCCACCTTGTCCAGCGCGTCCTTGTAATAGTTGCGCTGCCGGCCGTATCCCTCCACCATCACCATGCCCATGGGGTGCAGCCACGCCTCATTGGCATGCGCGGCCAGGTAGTAGGCGCGCTGGTCCCAGTTGTTGCCCCAGGCCACTACCGTCTTGCCCGAGGCCTTGAAGCGCTCAATGGCCGCGGCCACTTCGCGCAGGGAGGACAGGCCAGCGCCACCGAAGTCGTCGAGCTTGAGCATGACGCGCGTGATCTTGGGGTCACCCTGCGCGTGTTCAAGCACGGCCAGCACGTCACGAAGGCGCACCTGCGCGGGCGTTTGACCCGACACTTGGGAGAACACGCTGTCCCGTGCGCCACCGGCGGCCTGCTCGCGCAGCGGACCTTGCAGGTCCAACACCAACACCGTGCTGTCCTGCAGGGCCGCAGGCTTGCTGGCCTTGATGCCCACCACCACACCGGTGACGGCACCGCCAATGGCCAGCAGCAGGAACAGGCGCTTGATGAAGGTCTGCAGCAGGTCCAGGCCTCGCCCGGCGCCACCCAAAAGGCGGCGCAGGCGTGAGCGCGGTGGATTGGGGGATGTGTCGGTCATGGTGTGAATCTCATGGAATGCAATGGGCGAATGCTAGTGCCTCCGCCGGGTCCATAACACCGCCACGCGATGGAATCCCATTTCCGTGTGATGGCCCGCAAGGAAAGGCGACCAAACGCAAGGCCACGGAACAGGGCGCACCTTGCGATACTCCCGGCCCATGCAGGCCATCCTGGCGGTCACCGTCCCCTTCTTCGCGCTCATCCTGGCGGGCTACGTCGCGGCCCAGCGCGGCTGGTTGCCGGTGGCGGCCATTCCAGGGCTGAACACCTTCGTGCTGTTCTTCGCCCTGCCCTGCATGCTGCTGCGGTTCTGCATGAACACGCCGCTGGCTGAACTGCTGGACCCCGTGATCAGCAGCCTTTACGTGGCCTGCGCGGTGGTGGTGGTGAGCGTGGCGCTGCTGCTCGCGCGCTTCATGGGGGCCGGCCCGCGAGACTCGGCCTTCGCCGCGCTGGTGGCGGCCTTCCCCAACTCGGGCTTCATTGGGGTGCCGCTGTTGGTGGCCATGCTGGGCCCCGGTGCCGCAGGCCCCATCATCTGCACGATGCTGGTGGACATGATGCTCACCACCTCGGCCTGCCTGGCATGGGCTCAGCGGGAACGAAGTGCCCATGAGCCCGCCACCTCGCCCACCGCGGCTTTCCTGGCCGCTCTGAAGGCCCCCTTGACCAACCCCCTTCCTTGGTCGATCGTCCTCGGCGCACTGATGAGCGGGTTCCAACTGCAGTTCGTGGGCCCCGTGGACAAGACCATCAGCATGCTGGCCGACGCCGCCAGTCCGGTGGCCCTGTTCACCATCGGCGCCGTGCTGTTCCGCTCGCGTTCGGCACCTTCGGGCCAAGCAAGAAGCGCCCTCATGGGCTCGGTGGTGGCCATCAAGCTGATCGTGCATCCGGCGCTGGTGCTGGGTGCCGCGCTGACCGCACGCGCCATGGGTGCGAACCTGAGTGACCTGCAGGTGGCCGCGATCACGCTGGCCTGCTGCCTGCCCAGCGCCAGCAACGTCTCGATCCTGGCAGAACGACATGGCGCCGACAGTGGCCTTGTGGCCCGCATCATCCTGGGCTCCACCATCGTGGCCTTCGTCACCTTCACCCTGTGGGCCTGGGGATTCGGCGTGGACCCCGCTTCCCGGGCCGCGCTGTAGGCCAACGCTACAGGCTCAACGGGTCCACATCCAGCGCCCAACGGACCACCGCTCGGTGGCCATCCCGCAAGGTTTGCAATTGCGGCGACCAGTCCCTCAGGAATGCCTGCAAGGCCGGTCTTGAGGAGGACTCCACCAGCATTTGCCAACGGTCCAGATCCGCGACGCGCGCCACCGGCGCCGGCACGAAGGGATAGACCGTGATGAAGTCATGTCCAGGATGTTCAATCAGGATGTCCGTTGACTGGGCCGTGGCATCCGCCAGAAAGGCCTGCGCCGCAGCCGCGCTGCGCGCCTCGACCCGCAATACCACCAGGTGGGTGTAGGGGGGAAGCCCCACGGCTTCCCGCTCGGCCAATTGCGATGCGGCGAAAGCCTCATAGTCATGCTGCCTCAGCGCCTGCACCAGCGGGTGTTGGGGGTGCGCCGTCTGGATCAACATGGAACTGCGCTCGGCCTGCGCTGCATCGCGACCGGCACGCCCCGCCGCTTGCATCAGCAGGGCGAACAGGCGTTCGGGCGCGCGAAAGTCGCTGGTGAACAAGGCACCGTCGGGGTTCACCGCCGCCACCAGGGTGATGCGCCTGAAGTCATGGCCCTTGGCGACCATCTGCGTGCCCACCAGCACGTCCACATCACCCGCGTGCACCTGGGCAAGCTGGCTTTCCAATGAACCGGCCCGACGCGTGGTGTCGGCGTCGATGCGCAGAATGCGGGCCGGCCCGCCGTCGCGGCCTTGCAGCAAGGGTGGCAACTGCTCCTCCAGGCGCTCGGTACCCCGGCCGATGGCCGACAGGTCAAGGTTGCCGCAATCCGGGCAGGCACGGGGCACGCGCTGCGCGGCCCCGCAATGGTGGCAGCGCAGGCTGCGGTCCACCTTGTGGAAGACCTGCCAGGCGCTGCAGTGTGCGCAGGCGCTCTTCCAGGTGCAGGCACCACACTGCAGCACCGGCGCGTATCCGCGACGATTGAGCAGCAGCAGGCTCTGCTCGCCGCGGTCGATGCGTGCCTGCACGGCGGCGATGAGCACTGTGGACAGCACCGTGGACCCCTTGCCCTTGGGCTGCAGGTTCAGGTCCACCAACTCCACGCGCGGCAGGCGCCCCTGTCCCACACGCTGGGTCATGCGCAGCAGGCGGTACCGGCCCTGCTGCGCGTGGCGCCAAGTCTCCAGCGAGGGCGTGGCCGAGCCCAGCACCACCGGCACGCCTTCCAGATGGGCACGGTACACGGCCAAGTCCCGCGCCGAGTAGCGCGCGCCCTCCTGCTGCTTGTAGGACGGGTCGTGTTCTTCATCCACCACCACCAGACCCAGGCGCGGCAGGGACGCCAACACGGAAAGGCGCGTGCCCAACAGCAGGTCGGCCTGCCCCAGGTGGGCCTGCAGCCAATGGTTGACGCGCTGTGCGGTCGTCAGGCCGCTGTGCAGGGTCACCAGACGATGACCCGAGAAGCGTTCCCGCAGCCGGGCTTCCAACTGAGGCGTCAGGTTGATCTCCGGCACCATGACCAGAACCTGCCGCCCCTGTGCCAAGGCCTGCTCGGCGAGCTGCAGGTAAACCTCGGTCTTGCCGCTGCCGGTGACGCCGTGGAGCAGTACGGGGCGCGCGTCGGTGCACTGGGTCATCTCGGCCAACACCTGGGCCTGCTCCGGCGTCAGCGAGGGCGGTGTCTGGCGTGGCGCTGGGTCGGCTGCATCCACTTGAGGCTGGCCAGCGGCCTTGTGCAGTCGGGCGCTTCGTCGCGCCAGGGATGCTGCGCTCGCTTTGCGCAGTTCTGGCGGCAGCACGGAGATGGTCAGTTCACCCAGGCTGCGCTGGTAGTAGTCGGCGGCGAATCGAACGAGTTGCCGCCAAGCGGGCATCAAGGGCGGTACGTCGGCGAGTACCGCGCTGACGGGTTTCAGGGCCTCGTCGTCGATCGACTCCGGCCCGATTGCCTGAACACCTGCCGCGGGGTCGTTCGGCGGTGACTCCCAAACGATCCCCAAGACCTCGCGCCGGCCCAGCGGCACCTGGACCAAGGTTCCAGGTGACAAGGCTGAGTGATGCGCGTAGGTGAGCGGACCCACGAGGCCGCTGTGCTGAGGCAAATCCACCAACACCGGCACCCGGCACACGGGCGGGCACTGATCGGATGTTGCACCGCGACATGAATCTGCTTCCTGAGCCACAGCGGTTAACTTCTTGATTCAGTTCAGCTTTATGAGCTTACCCACGTTTCCTGTGGATAAGTTTGGGGACAAGCTGCCGATGGATGTGCCAAGTGACTGATTTTGCTGTGCGGGGCTTGCGTTGCCTCATGGTGAGGCAGCTCATTTAGCTTCGAAAATTCAACAACTTAGGATCGCAGATTGAAAATTTCATCGATCCATGGACGCAAACCATTGACCATTTGACGCCCGCCTTGATGTGGGGATAAGTGAGCGGCATCCCCGACTTGAGGGGGGTGAAATTTCACATATCAACATTTTGCGATTCGATCGGTTTTCAAGCGCTAGTGAGTGCACACGTGGCGCTCAATTCTGTTGATTTCGCCCCGAGTGACGATGGGCCTCGTCCACCAGTGCGGCCACGGCGTCGGGGGGGGTGTGTTGGTTCAATCCATGTCCCAGGTTGAGTACATGCCCACCCCAACCTCCGTCGGGACGTTTCGGTGATCCGAACCGGTCCAGCGTCCGGCGTACCTCGGCGCGCACGGCCTGCTCACCTCCAAACAGCACCATGGGGTCGATGTTGCCCTGAAGCGCCACCTTGTCGGCCACGCGCGCACGGGCCGCGCCCAAGTCGGTGGTCCAGTCCAGACCCACCACATCGGCGCCGCAGGCCGCCACCGATTCCAGCCATTGGCCGCCACCCTTGGTGAACACGATGCTGGGGATGCGCTGTCCACCTTGCTCGCGCTTCAGGCCCTCGACCACACGGCGGGTGTAGGCCAGGCTGAAGGCCTGGAACGCGCCATCGGCCAACACGCCACCCCAGCTGTCGAACACCATCACCGCCTGTGCACCGGCTTCGATTTGGGCGTTGAGGTATTGGATCACCGCCTGCGCGTTGATTTCCAGGATGCGGTGCATCAGGTCCGGCCGGCGGTACATCAAGCTTTTGACCTGCCGGTAGTCGTCGCTGCCCGCGCCTTCGACCATGTAGCAGGCCAAGGTCCAAGGGCTGCCGGAAAAGCCAATGAGCGGCACGCGGCTGCGGCCGTCGGGCAAGGTGAGTGCCTTGCGGATGGATGCCACGGCGTCGAATACGTAGCGCAGCTTGTCCATGTCGGGCACCGCCAGCGCGGCGACATCCACCTCCTCACGCACAGTCTTGGCAAAGCGTGGGCCCTCACCCGCCGCAAAGCTCAGTCCAAGGCCCATGGCGTCGGGCACCGTGAGGATGTCCGAGAACAGGATGGCCGCATCCAGCGGGTACCGGTCCAGGGGCTGCAGCGTCACTTCGGTGGCGAAGTCCGGGCTGGTGGCCAATCCCATGAAGCTGCCCGCGCGGGCGCGCGTGGCGTTGTATTCAGGCAGGTAGCGGCCCGCCTGGCGCATCAACCACACAGGCGTGTAGTCGGTGGGCTGGCGCAGACAGGCGCGCAGAAACTGGTCATTGGCGTAACCCTTGTGGCTCATCCTCGTTCTCCTCGCTGCGGATTATCAACGCCTTGGGGTGTCCAGTCGACCTTACATTTCAAGCGATCAGCAAAAATGACAACGCCCGCACGGGCAAGCCGGCGGGCGTTTTGGGGTGTGACGGCGCGCTGCGATGGCCAGCCGCCACGCAGCCGACTTACTTCTTGCGGAACTTGCGGATGGCCGCCAGTTGCGCTGCCATGGCTGCGAACTCACTCTGCGCGGACGCAAAGTCGATGTCGCTCTTGGCGTTCTTCATCATCTCTTCGGCGTGCTTCTTGGCCTCGTTGGCCTTGGCCTCGTCCAAGTCGTGACCCCGGATGGCCGTGTCGGCCAGCACGGTCACGCGGTTGGGCTGCACCTCCAGGATGCCACCGGCCACGAAGACGAACTCTTCCTCACCGTTGTCCGCCCGCTCAATGCGAACAGCGCCCGGCTTGATGCGCGTGATCAGCGGCGTGTGCTTGGGCAGGATGCCCAGCTCGCCGTTTTCACCCGGCAGCGCGACGAACTTCGCCTCGCCCGAGAAGATGTTCTCTTCGGCGGAAACGACATCGACGTGAATGGTTGCCATACCTGTTGATCCTTAGCGTGTACAAGAAGCTTCAATAAGCAAGCAGATGGTGGGCTGACAAGGCGCCGCGCACAGCCGGGTTGGATACCCGGCGAGCACGGCAACGCCGCCAGCGCGCCATATGCGCCGCTTACTGCATCTTCTTGGCCTTTTCGAAGGCTTCGTCGATGGTTCCGACCATGTAGAAGGCCTGCTCAGGCAGGGAATCGCACTCGCCGGCCACGATCATCTTGAAGCCGCGGATGGTTTCCTTCAGGGGCACGTACTTGCCCGGGGTGCCGGTGAACACCTCGGCCACGTGGAAGGGCTGCGACAGGAAACGCTGAATCTTGCGGGCGCGGGCCACGGCCAGCTTGTCTTCCGGCGACAGTTCGTCCATGCCCAGAATGGCGATGATGTCGCGCAGTTCCTTGTAGCGCTGCAGGGTGGCCTGCACGGCACGGGTGGTGTTGTAGTGCTCCTCGCCCACGACGTTGGGGTCGATCTGGCGGCTGGTGGAGTCCAGCGGGTCCACGGCGGGGTAGATGCCCAGCGCGGCGATGTCACGCGACAGCACCACCGTGGCGTCCAGGTGGGCGAAGGTGGTGGCAGGCGACGGGTCGGTCAGGTCGTCCGCGGGCACATACACGGCCTGGATCGAGGTGATCGAGCCCACCTTGGTGGAGGTGATGCGCTCCTGCAGGCGACCCATTTCCTCGGCCAGCGTCGGCTGGTAGCCCACGGCGGAAGGCATACGGCCCAGCGGCGCGGACACTTCGGTGCCGGCCAGCGTGTAACGGTAGATGTTGTCGACGAAGAACAGCACGTCACGGCCTTCGTCGCGGAAGCTTTCGGCGATGGTCAGGCCGGTCAGCGCCACGCG
>JAIYCN010000200.1 GCA_027487995.1 Rubrivivax sp.
GCCGCGGCGGTCTTCCAGCTTTAGTGTCTCGGCGAGGGCGGGAGTCAGGTCCTGGGCGCTGACGCCGAGGTACCCGCGCACCACCTTGCCGTGGGCGACGAGGCCGTTGACGACCTGGCCGACGAGGTTGGCGGGAACGGCGAGGCCGACGCCCTGGAACCCGCCGGTGCGGCTGAGGATCGCGGTGTTGATGCCGATCAGGCGGCCCTCGATGTCGACCAGGGCGCCGCCGGAGTTGCCCGGGTTGATCGCGGCGTCGGTCTGCACGAAGTCCTCGTACTCGAGCCCGAGGCCGGCGCGGCGGCCCATCGCGCTGACGATGCCGGTGGTGACCGTCTCGCCGATGCCGAACGGGTTGCCGATCGCCAGTACGCGATCGCCCACTTCGACCCGGTCGCTGTCGGCGAGGGTGGCGGCGGGCAGGTCCTTCGCGTCCACCTTGAGCACGGCGATGTCGGTCTGCGGATCGCGGCCGACGACGCGGGCCTTGAAGTCGCGGCCGTCGTCCATCTGCACCGAGACCTCGTCGGCGCCCTGGATCACGTGGTTATTGGTCACGATGTAGCCGTCCGAGGAGAGGATTACGCCGGAGCCGAGGCCGGCCTGTGGGGGCATTTCGAGGCGGGGGGCGCCGGGGCCGAAGAAGGGGCGCATCGCCGGATGATCGAAGCCGGGCGGGAGTCCCGCCGACGCGGTCTGGCGGCGGGCTTTGGTCGCGGTCGTGACCTTGACCACGCTGGGGGCGACGCGCTTGACCACCGGGGAGAAGCTGGCGGCTTCCGGGCCGGTGCGCTTGACGGGGCGTTCGTCGCGCCGGAGCTCGACGCGGTCCTGCGGGGCGGCGGCGAGGAGGGATTGCGCGCCGGCGGCCGCCGCGCCCGCGAGGGCGAGGAGGCACGCGGTCCGGAGGACCGGCCGGCGGTTAAAGGCGAGGGAGTGGTGAGGATTCATCGTGGTGAACAGTGCGGCCACGATGCCACAGGTCCCTTGCGGGCCCCTTGCGGGAACCTTACAAAATTGAAGGCTTGGCGCGTCCGCGGAGGGGCGGCGGGGATGGATGCGTGCTGCCGCGGGCCGCGCGGCCAAAAAAAGACCGCGGCCCGGGAGCCGCGGTCGAAGGGGAGCGAAGCAGGGCGAATCAGCGGAGCTTGGCGAAGGTCGCCTGGAGCAGCGCGAGGTCGGTGGCGCCCTTGGTCGTTTCGCGGGTCTTGGCGATGAGTTCGGCCTCGATGGCGTTCTTGGTGCGCCGGGTCTTGTTCTCGTAGAACACGCCGAACTTCCCGGGCCAGCCGAGGCCGGCCAGCTGGAACGCGGCCACCTCGTCGGTCACATCGTGGCGGGCGGCGTCCTCGGGCGAGCCGTCATTTTTCTTCTCATCGATCAGCACCCAATTGCCGCCCTTGCGGGGCACGGCGGCGTCGAAGGCGCCCTCGAAGAACTCCACGCATTCCGAGAGGATCGCGACCACCGAGAAGCCGTCGTGGCGCGCGGCGCGCAGCATCATCTCGGTCATGTGGTTGACCTGGGTGGCGTGGCTGCGGGCGACGAAGGTGGCGCCGCTGTTGAGGAGCGTGCGCATCGGGTTGATCGGCTGGTCGAGGGCGCCCCAGGGGTCGGTCTTGGACTTGAAGCCGATCGGGGACGTCGGGGAGGTCTGCTTCTTGGTCAGGCCGTAGACCGAGTTGTCCATGATCACGTAGGTGATCCGGACGTTCTTGCGGGCGGTGTGGGTGAGGTGGTTGCCGCCGATGGAGAACCCGTCGCCGTCGCCCCCGAAGACAAAGACGTGGAGGTCATCGCCGCCCAGGCTGATGCCGGCGGCGAACGGCAGCGCGCGGCCGTGGATGAAGTGGCCACCGTGGGTGTTGACGAAGTAGGGGAAGCGGGACGAGCAGCCGATGCCGGCGAAGGTCACGATCTTCTCGTGCGGGTACTGGAGCTTCTCCAGGACCCGGTAGAAGGACGCGAGGACGGCGAAGTCGCCGCAGCCGGGGCACCACGTGGGGTGGTCCGCGGTGAGGATCTTCTTGGTGAGCGGCGCTCCGGCCGGGGGCGGGGGAGTGGCGACGGCGGTGGACATGGGTCGAGAAAGGTAAGGTGGTCGGGTTTAGCGGGCGGCCAAGGGACTGGGCCGGGCCTGGCTGACCAGGCTCTCGAGGGTGGCGTTGCCGAGGTGGCGGGCGACGCCGGCGACGAGTTCGCTCACCTTGAAGGTGAGGCCGTCGGTCTTGCAGATGCTGACGATCGACGGCAGGGCGTAGCGGGCGCGGAGCAGCGTGGTGAACTGGCCGAAGCCGTAGACGCCCTCGTCGTTCAGTTCGGCCACGATGACCTTGCGGTAACGGCCGAGGATCTCCTCCAGGCCCGGGGGCAGCGGGTGGACGTGGCGGATGTGGAGGTGGCCGGCGGCGACCCCGGCGGCGCGGATGCGCTCGAGGGCCTCGCGGGCGGGGCCGTAGTTGGAGCCCCACGTCACGATGAGGGCTTCGCCGGAGGCGTCGCCGCCGAGCTCCGGCGGGGGCAGGGTGGCGGCGAGGGCCTTGATCTTCTCGCGCCGCTTGGCGTTCATCTGCGAATGCAGCTTGGGGCTGCCCGTGGGGTGCCC
>JAIYCN010000366.1 GCA_027487995.1 Rubrivivax sp.
GCACATACACACCTCGCCACTCAGAAAGAATGCGCCGCCGCAACCGATCCGCCGCAGCCACTCCCTTCTTCTTCACCACCTCGCCCCCACGACCATACCCTCCCCCACCCTTCGGAGTCTCAGGCCGCTCAGATGCCGCCATCGCTTTTCTCCAGTGGTTCCGCCTCCCAGCACAGTGATCCCAAACCGTCAAGCAAGGCGCTTCGCCCCGCCACGGCAGCAATCACTCCGCACCGTCCGTCCCAATCGCTTCCACAGGGCAACCCTGCATCGCATCCTCACACTGCGCCACTTCCTCAGGCGTCGTCGGCTGCTTGTACACATAGGAATACCC
The DNA here is from genome assembly GCA_027487995.1 of Rubrivivax sp. GTDB lineage: Bacteria > Pseudomonadota > Gammaproteobacteria > Burkholderiales > Burkholderiaceae_C > RFTU01. Next base: position 335 of record JAIYCN010000366.1, read on the forward strand.
GCCGTCATTGTGACGCGTGAAATTCGCCGGAGCCGTCTCCCGGCACAGGTCACAGTCGATGCACTGCTGATCGACGTAGAACTTTCCCGCGACGTTCGTGGGCCACTTGTCGGACTTATTCGCCATGGTGGGCCAACGAAGATGCCTGCGTTTGGCCCTGTCAAGCGCACGGCGCCTGCTTGTCTTCCGGCGCGCCGGTCGCATCGTACGACCATGCCTTCCGCCTCCCGGCCTGCCTTCGCTCCCCCGGGACGGGCGCTGCCCCTGCTGGCCGGGATGCTCGCGGCGGCCTTCGCCTTGCAGTGGGCCGGCGAGGCCGGCTGGCAGGCTGCGGCCGGCTGGAATGAAGCGACGCTGGCGCTGACGCCCGCCGCCTGGTCGGCGGGAGAGTACTGGCGCCTGGCGACCTACGGGCTGATCCACAGCACGACCAATCTCTTCCATCTGGGCCTCGTCCTCGTCGCGGTGCTGGGCCCCGGGGCGGCGCTGGCCCGGGAACTCGGTCCCCGGCTGCCGCTGGGCGCGTGGGTGGCGGGACAGCTGTTGGGCGGCCTGTGCTGGCTCGGGTTCCACCGGGACGCCGGCGAACTGCACTTTGGATCGACCGCCGGAGCGTATGCGCTGCTGGCGGCGTACGCGGTGCGCCACCCCGACCGCACCTACCGATTACTGGTGTTCTTCGTGGTGCCCGTGCGGTTCCGGCCGCGCGCCGTGCTCCTGGCCCTGCTGGGCGGTGAGGCGTTCTTTCTCCTGATCGGAGAGGTGCTCCAGCGCGCCCTGCCCTTCGCCCCCGCCGCATCGGCCCATCTGGGCGGCGCCGTGGCCGGCTGGCTGGTGCTCCGCGCCAGCCGCCCCGCCCCCCCGGAACGCCCGGCGCCCCCGCCCGCGCCGCAGGCGGAGCCGGGACCCGCCCCCGCCCTCGACCCGCGGGCGGAACTCGACCGCATCCTGGACAAAATCAACCAGACCGGCCTCGGCTCCCTCACCCCCGCCGAGCGCCGCACCTTGGCCACCGCCCGCGACCTCCTCTCCCGCCGGTGAAACCACGCACTCCCGGGCGCTTGACTGCCAGCCGGGGCGCACAAACTCCCTTTCCCGTCCCATGACGCCCTCCTTCCTCCGCTCCCGCCCCCTCGCGCTCCTCCTGCTTTTGCTCGCCGGCGCCGGGGCGCTGCTCGGCGCCACGGACCGCAAGCGCTTCACCACGCCCCCCACCCTCGCGGCCGAGGCCAGCACCCTGGCCAAGCTGCTCGATGAGCTGCATTACAACCGGGACGCCGTCCAGAGCGCGGACTATGCGAACGTCGTGCCCGACTACATGGGCGAACTCGACGCCCAGCGGCTGTTCTTCCTCGGCTCGGACCGGGCCAAGTTCATCGAGGAATTCAGCAAGAACGTCTATTACAACGCCGCCTTCCTCGGCAACATCAACGCCGCCTACGAGATCTTCTACGTCTACCAGCAGCGGGTGGAGCAGCGCGTGGCGTGGATCCTCGCCCGCCTGGAACAGCCCCTGGACCTGACGGCGGATGAGACCTACCGCGTCGACCGCCAGAAGGCCGAGTGGCCGGCAGACGCGGCCGCGGCGGACGACCTGTGGGTGCGCCGCCTGAAGTTCGAGCTGATCCAGGAGATCCTCGCCAAGAAGACCCCGGAGGACGCCAAGGCCCAGATCCGCAAGCGCTACGAGCGGATGCTGCGCAACGTGGGCGAGATCGAAGGCAACGAGCTGGCGGAACTGTTCCTCACCACCATCGCCAAGCTGTACGACCCCCATTCGACCTACTTCTCCGCCGCGACCTACGAGGACTTCGGCATCCAGATGAAGCTCCAATTGGTCGGCATCGGCGCCGTACTGGGCACCGAGGACGATGTCTGCGTGGTCAAGGAGATCATCCCCGGCGGCCCCGCCGACCTCGGCCGCGAGCTCAAGCCGAACGACAAGATCCTCGCCGTCGCGGAAAAGGGCGGCGAACCGTTCGAGACCTTCGGCCTGAAGCTCCGCAAGGTCGTCGAACGCATCCGCGGCAAGAAGGGCACCGAGGTGGTCCTCACCGTGCAGCCGGCGGACGCCGACAGCTCCGTCCGCAAGCAGGTCGTGATCACCCGCGACAAGGTGAAGATCAACTCGGCCCGCGCGCGCGGCGCGATCTTCGACCTGCCGGGCGAGGACGGCAAGACCCAGCCGCTCGGCGTCATCACTCTGCCGGCCTTCTACGGTCCCGCCGACGAGGGCGACACCGACGGCGAGCGGACGACCGCCTCCCGGGACGTCGCCCGCCTGATCGAACAGTTCAAGCAGGCCGGCATCGAGGGCCTCGTGCTGGACCTGCGCCGCAACGGCGGCGGATTCCTCACCGAGGCGGTCGAACTCGCGGGCCTGTTCATCAGCCGGGGCCCCGTGGTGCAGATCAAGGCCTACAATGGGGAGATCCACGTCGACAATGACCGGGACCCGCGCATCGCCTACGCCGGGCCCCTGGCGGTGCTGGTCGACCGCTTCAGCGCCTCCGCCTCGGAGATCGTGGCCGGCGCGCTCCAGAATTACGGCCGGGCGATCGTGGTCGGGGACAGTTCCACCCACGGCAAGGGCTCGGTCCAGCAGGTGGTCGAGATGAAGCAGCTGTCCCGGGCGCTGTCCCTCGCCCCGAAGACTGGCGCGGCGAAGTTCACCATCCAGAAGTACTACCTGCCGAGCGGCGCCTCCACGCAGCTCAAGGGTGTGGTCCCCGACATCACCCTGCCCTCCATCGAGGACTTCCTGCCGATCGGCGAGGCGGACCTGCCGCGCGCGCTGGTCTGGGACCAGATCCCAACCAGTTTCTTTGAAGGTGAGCCGCTGGACGCCAAGGTGCGGGAACCCCTGCGGGCCGCCAGTGCGGAACGTCAGGCCCGCCTCCCGGAGTTCGCCTACCTGCGCAAGATCGTGGACCGCTTCAAGGAACGTCAGGAACAGAAGCTCATCTCCCTGAAGCTCGAGGAACGGCAGCGGCAAAAGGCGGAGGACACGGCCTTCCGCAAAGAGATCAAGGCGGAGAAGGAAGAGATCGCCAAGGGCGACTATCCGTTCCGGACGTTCTACCTCGGACCGCCCCCGCCGCCCCGGATCAAGGCGCCGAAGAAGGAGGACGACGAGGACGACGCCGAACCGGCCGAGGACGAAAATGAGACTTACGTGAAGGCGGACGTCCACCTGCGCGAGGCGCTGCGGGTGGTCGACGATGCCGTGCGGTTGGGCCGGAATCGGGAGACGTGGGCCCACAATCGCCCGCCCCTCACCGCCGCCACCACCCCCGCCGCGCTCAGCCCGGCCAAACCGCGAGGATGAACCGGTCGCGGCCGGTCAGGTCGGTCCGGGCTTCCACCGCCTGGTAGCCCGCCGCCGAAAGCCGCGCGGTCAGGTCCGCGCGGTGGTCACAGCCGGTCTCCAAGGCCAACAGGCCGCCCGGCCGCAGGTGAGCCGGCGCCGCCTCCAGGATTACCCGGAGGTCCGCCAATCCCTGCTCCGGGGCTTCCAAGGCCGCCCGGGGCTCGTGTTCGCGAACCTCGGGGGCGGCGGCCGCGACCTCGGCGGCGGTCAGGTAGGGGGGATTGGAGACGATCACATCGTAGGGGCCCGGGGGAACCCCTTCGAACCAGGCGGCGGCGACCGGCTGGATGCGGCTCTCTAGCCCCAGGGCGGCAAAGTTCTCCCGGGCCAGCGCCAGGGCCTCGGGACGCATGCCGGACACCA
>JAIYCN010000161.1 GCA_027487995.1 Rubrivivax sp.
ATGGCACCCCAGACATGGCGGTAGGACTGGCCCAATGATTCGGCGGCGCCCTTGATGGAGCCACACGATTCCAGCGCGTGCAGCAGGTCGAACAGCGAATTGCGGAGGTCGGCCCCCGACTGGCGTGAGGCGCCGGCGTCCAGGTCGTAGCGCAGCTGGATGTTCAAAGGTGAGGGCGGAGACGGAGGCATGGTGCTGCTGCGGGTTGGTCCTGCGGGGCATGAGGAACGCCTGTGGGGCCAAGGAGACAGTAACGCGAAGGTATTCCTGTGTATCACATGTGCGCGGATCCCGTTTTGATCCGCGCCGTCTGTGGGGGTGAATAACCGCTTATGAATATTCAAACATATCGCCTTCGGGCACTGCTTACCGAAGAATCCGCCGCGTCTCGACTTTCTCCATCCATACCAAGGGTGCTTCTCATGCGGTCTTTCTGGAAACAAACTTCGGTCTCGAGTCCGATTCCTTCTGGTCAAGTCGGCTTGTCACGCCGCGCTGCTCTGCGTGTGGCGACCTGGGGCTTGATGGGCTTGGTCGGCGCCACTGGCTTTGCGGTGACCACGGCACCGGCGCAGGCACAGCCGGCCCGCTTCATCGTGGTGGCCTCCACCACCTCGACCGAGCAATCCGGCCTGTTCGGCCATTTGCTGCCCGCCTTCAAGCAGGCCACGGGCATCGACGTGCGCGTGGTGGCGCTGGGCACCGGCCAGGCCCTGGACACCGCGCGTCGCGGTGACGCCGATGTAGTGTTCGTGCACGACCAGGTGGCCGAGGAGAAGTTCGTCTCCGAAGGCTTCGGACTGAAGCGCCAGGCGGTGATGTACAACGATTTCATCCTGGTGGGGCCGAAGAGCGACCCGGCGGGCGTGAAGGGCCGTGACATCGCCGATGCGATGCGCAAGCTGGCCGCGAGCAAGGAAGGCTTCGTGTCGCGCGGCGACAAGAGCGGCACCCATGCGGCCGAACTCCGCTATTGGCGCACCGCCGGTGTGGACGTGGCCACCGCCAAGCCCGCCGGCTACGCCGAGTGCGGCTGCGGCATGGGCCCGGCGCTGAACATCGCCGCGTCGAAGAACGCCTACGCGCTGACCGACCGCGGCACCTGGCTCAACTTCAAGAACCGGGCCGAACTGGGCATCCTGGTGGAAGGCGACCAGCGCCTGTTCAACCAGTACGGCGTGATCGTCGTGAACCCGGCCAAGCATGCCCACGTGAAGCAGGATCTCGCACAGACCTTCGTCGACTGGATCGTCTCGCCCGCGGGGCAGGCCTCGATCGCCGGCTACAAGATCGGCGGTGAGCAGCTGTTCTTCCCCAATGCCAAGCCATGATGGGACGGCGTCTTGATCTGCTGCCCAGGCGTGCGGCCCTGGTGCTGGCAGTGGCGGGTGTGATGGGCATGAGTACCACCCCGGCGGCTGCCCAGGCCGCGTCCACCCCGGCTGAGTTCACCGTCTATGCGGCCGGCAGTCTTCGGGCAGCCATGACGCAGATCGCCCAGGACTTCGCCGTGCAGAACCCGCCGATGCCCAAGCTTGTTTTCGGGGCGTCGGGGCTACTGCGCGACCGTCTGAGCGGTGGTGAACGGGCCGATCTCTTCGCGTCTGCGAACATGGAGCACCCCCAAGCACTGGAGCGCGGCGGCCATGCGGTGGGCGTGAAGCCATTTGCCCGCAATGAGCTGTGCGCGCTGGCCAGCCCGGCCTTTGCGGCCGACGGCCGCGCCCTGGTGACCAAGCTGCTGGATGCGAAGTGGCGCGTGGGCACCTCCACGCCCAAGGCCGATCCTTCCGGCGACTACGCTTTCGAGATGTTCCTTCGCATCGAGCGCAGCGGAGCGGGGCCCGCAGGTTCGGGTGCCGCCCTGCAGCAGCGTGTGCTTCAGCTGACGGGCGGGCCGACCTCGCCCCCGCCACCGGCGGGGCGCAATGTGTACGGCATGCTCGTGGCACAGGGGCAGGCGGACGTCTTCATCACCTACTGCACGAATGCCACGCAGGCCATGAAGGAAGAGCCGCAGCTGAAGTCCCTGCCGATAGATGCGTCGATCAACGTGTCGGCCACCTATGGGGTGGCGACGATGAAGGGCGCAGGGTCAATGGCTGATCGCTTCATGGCGCATCTGCTGGGGCCGCAGGGCCAACAGCGATTGAAGGAACTGGGCTTTTCTTCGCCGTGAGGCCTTGATCGACCGAGGTGGCGCCTCCGACAGGAATCGAACCTGTATCTAGCGCTTAGGAGGCGCTCGTTCTATCCATTGAACTACGGCGGCGTGCGTGAATTGTAAGTTCGCGCTGGGGCCGTGCTCCGGCCAGAGGCGCGGAACCCTGCGTTTGGAGCTTAGGCCGCCACGCGCAGTACGCAGCGGTCTCCGCTGGATTCGCGCCAGACGCTGACTTCGCAGAGGGCCGGCAGACGGGGTTTCAAAGCGCCTGCGATGAAGGCGCAGAGGTTCTCCAGCGTGGCGGGGCCCAGGCCTTCAATTTCGTCGAGGAAGCGATGATCCAGGCGGTCTCGCAGCACGGCGATCTCTGCGCGCACCAGGCCCAGGTCCATCACCATGCCACGCTCGTCGGGCTGCCCGTGAAGTGTGATTTCGGCGCTGTAGGTGTGGCCGTGGATGCGGCGGCTGCTCTCCACCTCGCCGGTGGCCTCGGCACGGCGCAGGGTGTGCGCGGCTTCAAAGTAGAAGCGCTGGGAGAGTTCGAAGGTGGCGTTGCTCACAGCGCCGGATTGTGCCTTGCGACGCGAAAGGCCCGCGTTCAGCGGATCTCCAGCACCTTGTGGGTCTGCACGCTCAGGCGCCAACGCGGATGGGCCTGGCAGTGGGTAATCGCCTGGCGCGTATGCTGGGCCTGCAGGGGGCCATCCATGGGCTGCAGCAGCCAGTGCTCGAATACCGGCACCGCGGCGCTGTTGCCCGGTTGGTCCGCCATCGCAGCCACGGCCGAGGGCATCAGGGTGGGTTGAGGGTAAACAAGCTTGAGTTCGTGTCCGCGGCGCTGGACCCACTCAGCACCGGCCTTGGGGCTCACGCACACCCAGTCGATGCCACCTTCGCCCATGGGAACGGGCAGGGTGCCGTTGGTTTCGATGGCGATCTCGAAGTGCTCCGCGTGCAGGGCATCGATCAGGGGCTGATCGACCTGCAGCATGGGCTCGCCTCCGGTGAGCACCACATAGCGGCGTGCGCCGCCGGCGCTGCCTTCGGGGCCTGATGGCCACTGTGCGGCGATGAGCGCGGCCAGATCCGAAGCGCTGTACTTGCCACCCAGCGTACCGTCGGTGCCGACGAAGTCGGTGTCACAGAACTGGCAGACGGCAGAGGCGCGGTCCTCCTCGCGGCCGTTCCACAAATTGCAGCCTGCAAAGCGGCAGAACACCGCCGGGCGGCCGGCGCGCAGACCCTCGCCCTGCAGGGTGTAGAAGATTTCCTTGACGCTGTAGCTCATCCCGGCAACCTACTTGCTCAGCAGCCGCATCGCGCCTTCCAGGCCTTGAAGCGTCAGCGGGAA
>JAIYCN010000163.1 GCA_027487995.1 Rubrivivax sp.
AACTCGAATGCGGGGTCTGGCCGAGCCTGGGCCACCGGCAGGGCCGGCAACCCGATCCCCGCGGCCATGGACAGGGCCAAAGCCCAGGTCCGGACGCGGTTGGTTCGGCGGGAGCCCAGTTTTCCGGGCGAGTCATCGGAAGCGAGTCCCCACTGACGGGGCGAGAAAGCCGACGATGAACCGACGGTCAAAAACACGGGATAACCCTTAATCTGCTGATCGAAATGATAGCGGAGGTGGGTCAAAACCTCAAGTCATGACCCTGTGTCAATCAGCAAATCAGGGTTATCAGTGTTTACTCACTTTCGTTTACAACCAACTTCTGCATCGAATGCACCAATCAGGTGCTACCGAATGGCATTGGCATCAGCCACGGTAAGTGCGGTCAGATTCACGATACGCCGCACGGTGGCCGAGGGCGTGAGGATGTGCACCGGCTCGGCCGCGCCCAACAGCACCGGGCCGATGGCGATGCCACCGCCGGCGGCCGTCTTGAGCAGGTTGTAGGCGATGTTGGCCGCGTCGATGTTGGGCATGACCAGCAGGTTGGCCTCCCCCGAGAGCGTGGTGCTGGGAATGATGGCCGTGCGCGCGGCGGCATCCAGGGCCAGGTCGCCGTGCATCTCCCCATCCACTTCCAGCCAGGGGGCCTGCTCGCGCAGCAGGGCCAGGGTCCGGCGCATCTTCACCGCCGAGGGGTGGTCGCTGGTCCCGAAGTTGGAATGGCTGAGCAGGGCGGCCTTGGGCTTGACGCCAAAACGCTTCATCTCTTCGGCGGCCATGACCGTGATCTCGCACAGTTCCTCGGCCGTGGGGTCCAGGTTCACGTGGGTGTCCACCAGGAACACCTGGCGCCCGGGGAGCATCAGGCCGTTCATGCAGGCATACACCCGCACATCCTGCGGTGTGCTGGGGCTTCCGCCGGCACGCCGGCCGATGACCTGGTCGATGTAGTGCAGATGGGCCTGCGTGGTGCCCCAGGTGCCACACAACATGCCGTCGACATGGCCCTTGTGCAGCATCATCGCGCCGATGAGGGTGAGGCGCCTGCGCATCTCGATCTTGGCCATCTGCGCCGTGATGCCCTTGCGGTCGGTCATGGCGTGGTACGTCTGCCAGAAGTCGCGGTAGCGGTCGTCGTGCTCCACGTTGACGACGTCGTAGTCGCGGCCCAACTGCAGGCGCAGGCCGAACTTCTCCACCCGCTGTGCAATCACGCTGGGGCGTCCGATCAGCGTGGGGCGGGCCAGGTTTTCATCCACCACCACCTGTGCGGCGCGCAGCACGCGTTCTTCTTCGCCCTCGGCATAGGCCACGCGCTTGTTCTTGGCCCGCTTGGCAATGTTGAAGATGGGCTTCATCGTCGTGCCCGAGGCGTAGACGAAGGCCTGCAGCTTCTCGCGGTAGGCGTCCAGGTCCTTGATGGGGCGACGTGCCACGCCGGAATCCGCAGCGGCCTTGGCCACCGCGGGGGCGATCTTCATCATCAGCCGCGGGTCGAAGGGCTTGGGGATCAGGTACTCGGGCCCAAAGCTGAGCGTGGCACCGGCATAGGCGGCAGCCACCACCTCACTCTGCTCGGCCTGGGCCAATTCGGCGATGGCGTGCACCGCCGCAATCTCCATGTCCACCGTGATGGTGGTGGCGCCGGAATCCAGCGCGCCACGGAAGATGTAGGGAAAGCACAGGACGTTGTTGACCTGATTGGGGTAGTCGGTGCGGCCGGTGGCCATCACCGCGTCCTGGCGCACTGCCTGCACCTCGTCGGGCATGATTTCGGGCGTTGGGTTGGCCAGCGCGAAGATCAGCGGCTTGGCCGCCATCTTGGCCACCATCTCGGGCTTGAGCACACCGCCGGCGGAAAGACCCAGGAAGGCATCGGCCCCGTCTATGACCTCGGCCAGGGTGCGCTGCGCCGTTTCCTGCGCGAACTCGGCCTTGTCCGGGTCCATCAGTTCGGTGCGGCCCTTGTAGACCACGCCGGCCAGGTCCGTGACCCAGATGTTCTCGCGCGGCAGGCCCAGCTTCACAAGCAAACCCAGGCACGCCAGCGCTGCGGCGCCCGCTCCGGAGACGACGAGCTTGACCTTCTTGATGTCCTTGCCCACGACCTTCAGGCCGTTGAGGAAGGCCGCGCCCACCACGATGGCCGTGCCATGTTGGTCGTCGTGGAAGACCGGGATCTTCATGCGCTCGCGCAGCTTTCGCTCCACGTAGAAGCAGTCCGGGGCCTTGATGTCTTCGAGATTCACGCCACCGAAGGTGGGCTCGAGTGCCGCGATGATGTCCACCAGCTTGTCGAGGTTCTTCTCGTTGACCTCGATGTCGAACACGTCGATGCCGGCGAACTTCTTGAACAGGACACCCTTGCCCTCCATCACCGGCTTGGCGGCCAGGGGGCCGATGTCGCCCAAGCCCAGCACCGCCGTGCCGTTGGTGATGACGGCCACCAGGTTGCCCCGCGAGGTGTAGCGGAAGGCGTTGTCGGGGTCCGCGACGATTTCCTCGCAGGCCGCGGCCACGCCGGGTGAGTAGGCCAGGGCCAGGTCACGCTGGTTGACCAACTGCTTGGTGGCGTGGATGGCGACTTTGCCGGGGGTGGGGAACTCGTGGTATTCGAGGGCGGCACGTCGCAGTTCGGCGCGCTTTTCTTCGGGAGTGGGCATGGCAGGTCCTGCTGATGGCACGTGGCCGTGCCGTGTGTGGTGGATTGTGCACCTGCGAAACCGGGGTTTGGGCTCGGTTAATGCGGATTCAGCCCGGCACAGGCTGGTCAATACTGCAGCCGTGGATGCTGAATTGAAACCCCGGCTCGGCCTGCGCCGATGGCTGCTGTGGTCCGCACTGGTGGGGCTGTTGGTGGTGGGCCAGACCCTGCTGGTGGTGCTGACCCTGCGCTATGAGCACAGCCGCGCGTTGGACCGTGCCGAGGCCGTTGCGGCGTCCATCGCGCTGGACATCCGCCGGCTGGCCGTTCAGCGGCTGCAGGGGGTTCAGGACCTGCAATGGTCCACGGCACCGGCGGACTGGGGCGCGCAGGCGCGGCAACTGCTGACCCGCATGCCCGAGATTGCGCGGCTGGAACGACGGGACGCGGCGGGGCGCATCCTGGCGTCTGCCGACAACCCGCTGGGCCAGCCGCTGTTTGCCCTGAAGGCCCGGCAGTTGCTGCGCATGGACAGCGACCAGGCCTGCGCCTCGGCCCTGGCCCTGCTGAGTCCGCAGTTTTCCCGTTCCTACTTCGTGCCCATGAGCGGCGGCGCCGGCATGGAGGTGATTGACGTGTGCCTGCCCGAGCAGGAAGCCGGTCAGCCCGCCGGCTTCACGGCGGCCACACTGTCCCTGAGCCGCATGCTGGAAGCCGTGGCCCCGGCCGACCGGCGCTATGAACTCACGTTCGTGGAGGCCGACGGTGCGCGGCTGGCGCGGCATGGGGTTTCGCGCGGCCTGGGCCTGTACGTGGCGCGGCGCTCGCTTGACCTGCCCGGTGTGGTTCTGGAAATCAAGGTCGACGACACCACCGACCGACCAGGGCTGCTGCCCAACGTGACCACCGCCCTGGTGCTGGGCCTGTCGATTGCGCTGGCGGTGGTGGTGAGCCTGCTGCTGCGCGACATGCGCAGGCGCACATCAGCGGAAAAGGCGCTGGCGGAATCGCTGGCCTTTCGCAAGGCCATGGAGGATTCGCTGAACACGGGACTGCGCGCGCGCGACATGGGCGGCCGCATCACCTATGTGAACCCGGCCTTCTGCAGCATGGTGGGCTTTTCGTCCGCACAGCTTCTGGGCAGTGGTGGCCGGGATGGCGCACTGCCGCCGTACTGGCCGCCGGAGCGCGTGGAGGAATACAGCCGACGCCAATCCGCCCGGCGCGAAGGCCTGTGGCCTGATGAGCCTGTGTCGCCCGCCACGGAAAGCCTGCCGGCCACGCTGCAGGGCTTCGAGACCGTGTTCATGCGCTCCGACGGCGAGCGCTTTCCCGTGATGATCTACGAAGCCCCGCTGGTGGACGGCACCGGCCGACAAACCGGCTGGATGAGCGCGGTGCTGGATGTGACCGAGCGCCAGCGCAGCGAGGAGGTGGCGCGCCAGCAGCAGGAGCGACTGCAGGCCACGGCACGCCTGGCCACCATGGGCGAAATGGCCTCCCTGCTCAGCCATGAGCTGAACCAACCGCTGGCGGCCATTGCCAGCTACGCCAGCGGCTGCCAGAACCTTCTGCAGGAACCCGATGAGCACACCGTGCCGATGCTGCGCGAGGCCGTGGGCCGCATGGCCGAGCAGGCCGAGCGGGCGGGACGTGTGATCAAGAGCGTGCACGACTTCGTGCGCCGGCGCGACCAGGCCCGCGAGACGATATCGGCCGCGGTGCTGCTGGAGAGCGTCTTGCCCCTGGTGCGGCTGCAGGCCCGCAAGAGCGGCACGCGTGTGGAGGTGCAGCAGACCGCCTCGGACCTGAAGGTGCAGGTGGACCGCACGATGATGGAGCAGGTGCTGCTGAACCTCACGCGCAATGGCATCCAGGCCATGGAACGCGACACGCCCCTGCATGAACGCATCCTGCGGCTGCAGGTGCAGGCCTTGTCCACAGGCCGCGTGCAGTTCGAGGTGCAGGACCGCGGGCCGGGCATTTCGGCCGAGGTGGCCCAACGGCTCTTCACGCCCTTTTTCACCACCCGCGAGGACGGCATGGGACTGGGCCTGAGCCTGTGCCGCACCGTGGTTGAACAACATGGCGGCACCCTGGAGCACGATGTGCCGCAGCCGGGGGCTGCACGGCCGGGCTGCAGCTTCCGCTTCACCGTGCCGGGTGCGCGCCCCGCCGGCTGAGCGGCGCGCGATACTTCGGCCATGGCCCTGAACCCGCCTTCATCGACCGGCCCCAAGTCAACACCGGCCGCGGCTGCTGCAGCTGCCGCCGGGCTGGGCCTGCCCATGGTGTACCTGGTGGACGACGAAGACGTGGTGCGCGACGCGCTGGCCTGGCTGCTGCGCAGCCGACGCCTGCTCAGTGAGGGCTTCGCCAGCGCAGAGGCCTTCGAAACCCATCTTGGGGCCACTGCGCAGGACCAGGACTGGCCGCGCAGCCCTTCGTGCCTGCTGCTGGACGTGCGCATGCCGGGGATGAGCGGCCCCGAACTGTTCGAGCGGCTGGCCGCGCGCGGTTTGCTGCAGCGCCTGCCCGTGATTTTTCTCACCGGGCATGGTGACGTGCCCACCGCCGTGGCCGCGGTCAAGCGCGGCGCCTTCGATTTCGTGGAGAAGCCCTTCTCCGACAACGCCCTGGTGGACCGCATTGAGCAGGCCTTGTCCCAGAGTGCACAGGCGGTGGCCGCACAACTGGCGCGGCGGCAAATGCACAAGGCCCTGGGCGAGCTGACAGACCGCGAACAGGACGTGATGCGGCTGGTCATGGAGGGCTTGCCCAACAAGCTGATTGCCGATGCATTGGACATCTCCGTGCGCACGGTGGAAGTGCACCGCTCCAGGGTGTTCGACAAGATGGGTGTGAAGTCGGCCGTGGAGCTGGTCAACCGCCTCAATGAGCACCCCGGCCTGTTGCAGCCCGACGGAAAACCGCATGGCGCTGGGTGAGTTCGAGCTGATCGAGCGCCTGTTTCGCCGGCCGCAGGATGCGCAGCGGGGGCGTGTGGCGCTGGGCGGGGGCGACGATTGCGCGCTGCTGACGGTGCAGCCCGGCGAGCAGTGGGCCGTGAGCACCGACACGCTGGTGGAGGGGCGTCACTTCCTGTCCACCGTGGACCCTCAGGCCCTGGGGCACAAGGCCCTGGCCGTGAACCTGAGCGACCTGGCCGCTTGCGGCGCACAGCCGCAGGTGTGCACGCTGAACCTGACGTTGCCGCGTGCCGACCTGGCGTGGCTGGAGGCCTTCGCCGCGGGGTTTCATGCCTTGGCCGATGCGCATGGCCTGGTGCTGGCCGGTGGCGACACCACGGGCGGGCCCCTGAGCATCACGGTGACGGTGATGGGCACGGTGCCACAAGGCGCGGCCTTGCTGCGCTCGGGCGCGCGCGAAGGCGATGACCTGTGGGTGAGCCATCCGTTGGGTGAGGGCATCGGTGATGCCCGACTGGCCTTGGAAGTGTTCCGCGGTGGCACGGGGCTGGACCGAGAAGGGTTTGATGCCGTGCGCCGGCGCATGGAGAGGCCCGAGCCGCGCGTGGCGCTGGGCTTGGCTTTGCGGGGCCTGGCCCATGCGGCCATCGACCTCAGCGATGGTCTGGTGGGCGACCTGGGCCATGTGCTGCGGGCCAGCGGCGTGGGCGCACAGCTCTGGTGGTCGGCCCTGCCACGCAGCCCCAGGGTGGCCGCGCAACCCGCGGTGCTTCAACGTGAAGCGCTGCTGGGAGGAGGCGACGATTACGAACTGCTGCTGGCGGCCGCGGCCGAGGACCGCGCAGAGATGGCTGCCCGGGCGGCCCGATGTGGTGTGGGCTTGAGCCGAATTGGACGCGTGGTCGCCGGTGCGGGCCTGCAGGTGTTCGATGACGAGGCTGCGGGCGCGTCGGGTGCGGCCGCTTGGCCAGCCAAGGCACTGCCAGTGGGGTTCGACCACTTCCTGGGCCCAGAGCGGGCGGGACCGGACGCGTGAATACGACCACCGCGCCCCGCAGACCCACCGCCGGATTCATGCTGGGCCACCCTGCGCGGTGGTTGGCCTTGGGGCTGGGCAGCGGCCTCTCGCCCTGGGCGCCCGGCACCGTGGGCACCTTGTGGTCCTGGGTCAGCTTCCTGATGCTGGAGCCGTTTCTGGATGATGGGCACTGGCTGCTCCTGATCGCCCTGGGCATTGCCGTGGGTGTGTGGGCCTGCACCCGCACCGCGAGTGAATTGGGCTTGGCCGATCCCTCCTGCATCGTGTGGGACGAGATCGTGGCCTTCTGGATCGTGCTGCTGATGATCCAACCCGCCACCTGGCTGGAGCAACTCGCGGCTTTCGGACTGTTCCGTTTCTTCGACGCGGTGAAGCCCCCACCGGTGAACTGGGCCGATCAGCTCTTCAAGCCCCGATCGCCGCAGGCGGTGGGCCTGCTGCAGGGCTGGGGCATCATCTTCGACGACCTGGTGGCCGCGTTCTGCGTGGTGCTGCTGTGGGCGCTGTGGTGGTTCTGACGTGATGGGTGACGATCAAGACCGCGTGGCCCATCTTGTGGCGCATTTGGTGGAGCAACTGGCTGAGGCCTTGAGCACCCGAGGCTGGCGGATGGCCACGGCGGAAAGCTGCACAGGGGGCCTGATTGCCGCGCGCTGCACGGACCGCGCTGGGTCCAGCGTGTGGTTTGAGCGCGGCTTTGTGACCTACAGCAACGAGGCCAAGACGGAACTGCTGGGGGTGCCGGCGCAGGCCATCGCGGCGGAGGGGGCCGTGAGCGCCACCGTGGCGCGGGCCATGGCCGAAGGGGCCTTGCGGCATTCGCACGCTGAGGTGGCCGTGGCGGTGACGGGCATCGCGGGGCCTGGCGGTGCGGTACCGGGCAAGCCGGTGGGCACGGTGTGGCTGGGTTGGGCGGTGCGCCAAGGAACGACGATTCAGTCGGCCATTGAGTCCGATGCGCGCCTGCTGCAGCTCAGCGGCGACCGCGCCGAAATTCGGCAGGCCACCGTGCAGGCCGCACTGGAACAGGTGCTACTGCTGGCCTCAGCGTGAACCCAGCAGTTCCCAGCGCTCCAGGGCCGTCATCAATTCCTCTTCAATGGCCGCACTGCGCTGGCTGAGCGTGGTTGCGCGGGCCAGGTCCGTGGCGAAGAGGCTGCCGTCGGCCAGGGCCTCGTTGATGCTGCGCTGTTCGGCTTCCAATTGCTCGATGAGCCCGGGCAAGGCATCGAGTTCGCGCTGCTCCTTGTAGCTGAGCTTGCGTTTGGCGGCTGTTGCGTCGGGGACCGCCGCCATGGGTACATCCTCTGCACTGCGGGCAGCAGACGCGCTGTTCGAGGGCACCGGCGGCGAGGCAGCGCCCGCGCGCGCGGCGGTCTGCACCTGCAGGGCGCGTGCCCGATTGCGCTGAACGATCCAATCCTCGATGCCGCCTTCGTATTCCCGCCACAGGCCCGGATGGCCGCCCATGGACGGGTCGCCTTCCCAGGCGATGGTGCTGGTCACCACGTTGTCCACGAAGCGGCGGTCATGGCTGACGAGGAACACGGTGCCGCGGTAGCTCTGCAGCAGTTCCTCCAACAGTTCCAGGGTGTCGATGTCCAGGTCGTTGGTGGGTTCGTCCAGCACCAACACATTGGCCGGCAGCGCGAAGAGGCGGGCCAGCAACAGGCGGTTGCGCTCTCCGCCGGACAGCGTGCGCACGGGGCTGTTGGCGCGTTCGGGCGAGAACAGGAAATCGCCGAGGTAGCCCATCACGTGCTTGCGCGTGCCGTTGATCTCGATCCATTCGCTGCCGGGGCTGATGGTGTCCCCGAGGGTGGCGTCCAGATTGAGGCCGGCGCGCATCTGGTCGAAGTAGGCCACTTGCAGCTGCGTGCCGCGCCGCACGCGGCCTTCGGTGGGTTCGGCCTGTCCGAGGATGAGCCGCAGCAAGCTCGTCTTGCCCGCGCCGTTGGGGCCGATCAGGCCCACCTTGTCGCCGCGCAGGATGGTGCTGGAAAAATGCCGCACCAGCCACGGTTGATCCGGCGCATGGCGCAGGCTCACGTCCTGTAGTTCGGCCACGATCTTGCCGCTGGGCTGACCGGAGTCGAGCTCCAGCCGGACCTGGCCCAGTTGTTCGCGCCGTTGGGCGCGTTGTTGGCGCAAGTCCTGGAGGCGCGCGATGCGCGAGACGCTGCGGGTGCGGCGCGCCTCCACACCCTTGCGGATCCACACCTCTTCCTGGGCCAGCAGCTTGTCGGCGCGCGCGTTGGCCAGGGCCTGCGCTTCAAGCTCCCGTTCACGGGCCTGCTCAAAGGCCGAATAGGCCCCGGGATAGCTGCGCAACACGCCGCGGTCGAGTTCCACGATGCGCGTGGCCACCGCATCGATGAAGGCACGGTCGTGGGAAATGAAGACCAGCGCCCCGCGCCAACCCTTGAGCAGATCCTGCAGCCATTCGATGGCGTCCAGGTCCAGGTGGTTGGTGGGTTCGTCCAAGAGCAGCACGTCCGGCCGCGACACCAAGGCCTGCGCCAAGGCCACGCGCTTGCGCGTGCCGCCGGATAGGCGGTCCACGCCGGCTTGCGCGTCCAGATGCAGGCGTTGCAGTGCCTCCTGCACACTGGCCTCCCACGCCCATCCGTCCAGGGCGTCGATCTGGCCATGCAGCCGATCAAGCTCGGTGGCGAAATCGCCCGATGGGGTGGTGGGACGGTGCTCAGCCGACGGATTGGCGTTCATCGAATGCAGCAGCTCGTCGTAGCGCTGGCGCAGACGCAGCACGTCGGCCAGGCCCAGGCTCACCGCGTCGAACACGGTGCATCCCTCGGGGAAGGCCGGCTCCTGGGCCACGTAGACCCGCCGCAGACCCTGCTGCATCTGGGTGTCGCCATCGTCGGGCCTTTCCAGCCCGGCCATGATCTTCAAGAGAGAGGACTTGCCCGCACCGTTGCGGCCAATGAGGGCCACGCGCTCGGCGGTCTCCAGGGCGAAGGATGCGCCGTCCAACAGCGGAACATGGCCGTAGGCCAGATGGAGGCGGGAGAGATTGAGCAGGGCCATGGCGGCATTGTCGCCGCGGGTTCAAGGCCGGTTGGGCGCCAGCACGTCAAAGGCCAGCGTGACGAACAGCCCCTGCCACCGCGCGTCCGCCGACTGTGGTGGTGGCGGTGTGAGTTCAATACCCCGCAGGATCCAGCGCCCGGCCGAGGGTGCGCGTAGGCGCACACGGCCCTGCTCGTCCGTGCGACGCCACAGGCCGAAACGAGACGCGTGTTGACGGAACTCGACCGAAAAATTCGGCATGGGTTTGCCGTCCTTGAGCACCTGGAACTCCAGCTCATCGCCCACGCGCGGGGCACGCAACGGCAGCAGCAAGAGGGCGTCCATGCCCATGCCTGCAGGCTCGGGTGGCGCCGCTTCAGCAGCCTGCGGGTCAGGGAACCATTCCATGCGGGCGTGCTTCACATACCGCTCACGCCAGGGCACGCCTTTGGCCTTCTGTTCCGCCCAGGCCTGGCGCACCGAGGCCGGCGGCATCGCCTCCTTGAAGTACGCCTCCACGATGGCGTCGGTCAATTCGATCTCGAAGGGCTGCAGCTGAGCCCAGCACGACACGCGTGCCGCACTCGCCAGGGGACTGGGCGTGGTCACCACCAGGGACTCATCGGTGGGGTCCCCCACCACCAGCGGCCCGGATGTTTGGCCCGCCGCACGACAGCCGCTGCGCACCAGATGGTCGATCACATTGCGGGAGTCGAAGGTGGGGAACACGTCACCCGTGCCCAGAACCATCAGCGGCTTGGCCGCGGTGGAAGCCGCCCGGCGCTCGAACCACGTGTCATGGGCCCAGGCAGAGGCAAGGCAAGCAGCGGACGCGGCACCCGCCAGCGCGGTGCGCAGCAGGGCAGGCCAAACGCTGCGCGCCCGCTGAGGGCGCGGCGTGTTCGCAGCAAACAGGACCGGACAAGACTTCATGGCCAACCGTTACGCGTTGGATCCGGCCGCGGATGCGGATGCCCGGCGGGACGCCACGGCGGTCTCCAGCGCGTCGATGAACCGCGCGGCCACGTCGAAACCGGTTTGCGCGGTGATCTCGGCGAAGCAGGTGGGGCTGGTGACGTTGATCTCGGTGAGTTGCTCACCGATCACATCCAGGCCCACCAGCAGCAGGCCGCGCGCGGCCAGCACGGGCCCGAGCGCATGCGCAATCTCGCGGTCGCGGTCGGTCAGCGGCCGGGCCTCGCCACGGCCACCGGCGGCCAGGTTGCCCCGCACCTCGGTGCCCTGCGGAATTCGCGCGAGGCTGTAGGGCACCGGTTCGCCACCGATGACCAGCACCCGCTTGTCGCCTTCCGAAATGGCGGGCAGGTAGCGCTGCACCATCACCGTCTGCGCCCCATGTCGGTTGAGCGTTTCGGTGATGCTGCCCAGATTCAGGCCGTCGTCTCGCACTCGGAAGATGCCCATTCCCCCCATGCCGTCCAGGGGCTTGAGGATGATGTC
>JAIYCN010000330.1 GCA_027487995.1 Rubrivivax sp.
CGTTGTCCATGGCCGGCATCCACATCACCGACATCGAGGACGCGCTGGTGGTGGGTGCGCGCAAGGCACGTGCCTTGGCCACGCCTTTCCTTGAAGAACTGCGTCAGGCCGTGGGGCTGGGGCGGTTGGGCGGCAAGTCCGCGGTTGCTTCGTCAGTGGACTCTGGTGGAGCCGCCGAGCGCCTGCCGGTGTTCAAGCAGTACCGTGAAGCCGACGGCCGCTTCTATTTCAAGCTCAGCGCCCACGATGGCCGCGCGCTGCTGCAAAGCGAGGGCTTCGAGGGCGGGCGTGATGCGGGCCAATGGGTCAAGCGCCTGCGCAGCGAAGGGCTGCCCGCCGCCCAACAGGCACCCGTGGCGCTGGGTTCAGGCGTGGATTGGGCAGCGGTGGAAGCAGCCCTTCAACGCCTGATGGCCCATGACGCGCAGCAAGCCGAGGCCGTGCAGCGCGGGCAGAAGACTTGACCGGCGCGTTGTCCATGGCCGGCATCCACATCACCGACATCGAGGCCGCCATCAACTGGTGGCGGGAACGCTCGCCTTCGCCTGACGGCGTGAGTGCGTGTGCGGAGGTGCGCGCGCTGGCCGAGATCTATGCCCTGATGGTGTACCACCGGGAACCCGAATGCGACGAGGTGAGCATGCCGGCCAAGGCCAAGAACGCGTGGCTGACCTGGTATGCCAGCACACCCGATGCGCCTTGCATCGCCATCTGTTCCACCAGTCAGGGCGATGATGTGTGCAAGGGCTGTGGCCGCACCTTCGACGAAGTGCAGAACTGGACGGTGATGACCCCGGGAGAAAAGCGCAGCACGTGGCGGCGCATCACGCTGGAAGGCACGGCGTGGCGCTTCAACCGCTATGCGGAGCGGGCCCTGGAGCCCGGGCGAGCCGAGTCGGCACGCTCTTGAGCAGCACATCCCTGGCTGCGTTCCGCCACGACACGCAGCGCATCTTCAAGCTGGCCTGGCCCGTGCTCGTGGGGCAGGTGGCGGTGCTGGCCTTCGGCACCATCGACACGGTGCTGCTGGCACGCATGGGTTCGCAGGACCTGGCAGCGCTGGCCGTGGGTTCTGCGGCCTACATCACCGTGTTCGTGGGCTTGATGGGGGTGCTGCTGGCCATCGGGCCGATCGTGGGGCACCACTATGGCGCGAAGCGGTTGGAGCAGGCGGGCCGCGAATTCCACCAGGGGGTGTGGCTGGCGCTGGCGCTTTCCCTGTTGGGTGCCTTGGTGTTGGCGTTTCCTCAACCGTTCCTGGCCTTGGCCAAGGTGCAGGGTGGCGTGGAGGAAGGAATCCGCGGCTACATGGCAGCCTTGGCCTTCGCACTGCCCGCCTCGTTGCTGTTCACGGTGTACCGCGGCTTCAACACCGCCATTTCGCGGCCCAAGGCGGTGATGAACCTGCAGTTGGCGGCCTTGGTGGCGAAGTTGCCGCTGTCGGTGGCGCTGGCCTGGGGCGTGCCTACGCTGGGCCTGGCGCCGATGGGTGTGGTGGGATGCGGTGTGGCCACGGCCATCGTGATGTGGCTGCAATTGGGCGCTGCGGCGTGGATCTTGCGCCGCGATGCGCACTACCAACCCTACGGGCTGCCTTTTTGTTCACCGGGCCGCGGCTTGGATGCACCCGATGCCGCGCGGCTGCGCGGCCTGCTGCGCCTGGGCGTTCCGATGGGCGCGGGCATCCTGGTGGAAGTCACGGGCTTCACCTTCATGGCCATCTTCATTGCGCGGCTGGGGCCGTTGCCGGTGGCGGGTCATCAGATTGCGGCCAACTTGGCCGCCTTGTTGTTCATGATTCCGCTGGCCTTGTCCAACGCCACCAGCACGTTGGTGGCACAGCGATTGGGCGCGCAGGCACCGCTGGATGCACAGACCTTGGCTTGGCGAGGCATTCAACTGGCTGCGCTGATGGCGTTGTTGACAGGCGGTGCGCTGTTTGCAGCGCGTGAGACGGTGGCGGGCCTGTACACGCACGACACCGCCGTGGCCGCGGCCGCGCTGGGGCTGATGGCATGGCTGGTGTGGTTTCACCTGGCCGATGCCCTGCAGACCATGGCGGCCCTGGTGTTGCGGGCCTATCGCGTGGCCACGCTGCCGGTGGTGATCTACGCCGTGGCGCTGTGGGGCGTGGGCTTGGGCGGCGGCTACCTCTTGGCCTTCCGCGATGGCGATGGCCAGGCGCGGCCCGCCGACGCCTGGCTGCCCTGGGCCGTAGGCGCACGGGGGTTCTGGGTGGCGTCCACCATTTCGCTGTGGTTGGCAGCGCTGCTGCTGCTGGGCCTGATGGCTTGGGTGATCAGACAGAAGACGCGCGAGGCGCTGGCTGAAGCGGCACGCGCAGGATGAAGCAACTGCCACCGCCTTCACGCGGCTGCACTTCAGCTTGACCCCCGTGGTGCTGCGCAATCTGCAGCACCAGGGACAGACCCAAGCCCACACCGCCCTCGCTTTCTGCATGACCGGGCAGGCGATAGAAGGGTTCGAAGATGCGCTGGGCTTCGTGGGCCGGCACGCCGGGGCCGCGGTCCAGCACATGCACTTCGGCCATGGGCGTCCCGCTGGTGTTGCGGTGGTGAATCTCCACCTCCACCGCCCCCTGACCGTATCGGCGCGCGTTCTCCAGAAGGTTTCTCAAGGCACGGCGCAGCAGGCGTTCTTCACCCAGCACCGGCGTGCGGCCGTCGGTGTGGGTAAGTTCAGCGCCGGCGCGAGCCGCCTCTTCGGCCACGGTGGCCAGCAGGTCGAAGGTGTGATGGGGACGCTCGCCATGGCCCTGCACCTGCGTGGCCTGCGCCTGCAGCCGGCTGGACAAGAGAAGCTCTTCGACCAACGCATCCAGTTCGCGCAGGTTGTGGTTGATCTCCTGGCGCAGGCGGGCCCGCGTGGACTCCTCTTGGCTGTCCTGCAGCAGCCCCAGGGCCACCTTCAATCGCGCCAAGGGCGAACGCAATTCATGTGACGCATTGGCCACCAGGCGCGAGTGGGACTGCACCAGGGACTCGATGCGCTCGGCGGCCCGGTTGAAGGACGCGGCCAGTTGGGCCACTTCGTCCCGCCCCGCATCGTCCACGCGATGCGCGAGTGAACCGCTGCCAAAGCGCTCCACGCCGCGCTGCAGGTTTTCGAGGCGGCGCGTGAGGCGGCGCACCACCGGGTAGGCGCCCACGGCCACAGCCAGAAACAGGGCGGCCAACACCGCCACCAAGCCGCTGCCGGTGCGCATGGGGTCGAACGCTGCCACCCAGGACACGTCCCAGCCCGGAGGCGGTGGAACCGGGCGGTCGAATCCTGCGGGGCCACCTGCGCCGCGGCGCTCACCGCCAGGGCGTGGGCCTCGCAGCATCCACAAGGTGCGGCCATCCTCAAGAGGCACAGCCAACGGAGGTGCCGCGGCGCCTTCGGCCAGGCGCCGCTCAAATGAAGCGCTGGACGCAATGCGACGGCCCATGACGTCGTCCAGCGCCAGGGGCATTCGCAAACGCTCGGACCACTGGCGCAGGGCTGCCGCCTGCTGCGCGTGGTCTTCGTCTGCGTCCGGCAGGGCCTGCCCGATGAGTTCGGCCATCGCCCGGGCGCGGTCGCCAAAGCCCGCCGCCGCGCTCTGCTGGATCAGGCGTTCACGCTCCTGCTGCACATGGCGTTGAGCAAGCCAGCCCGACCCCAGGGCGAAGAGCGCCAGCACCACCACCACGGTGAGCCAGACCCGCAGGTAGAGCGACTTCAAGCGCCGGACTCCGGCGCGTCAGAGATGCCGATGGCGTCGGCCGTGCTGCGGGCCAGGAGATAACCGACACCGCGAACGGTGAGCAAGCGCTTGGGTGTGCGGGGATCTTCCTCGATGGCGGCGCGGATGCGCGACACGTGCACGTCGATGGAGCGGTCGTAGGCCTCCAGACTGTGCCCGCGCAGCGACTCCATGATCTGGTCGCGGCTGAGCACGCGGCCGGCCTGGCGGGCCAGGGCCAGCAGGATGTCGAACTGGTGCCCGGTGAGGTCGCAGGCCATGCCTTGCAGACGCGCGGTGCGTGCCCCGACATCGAGCTCCAAGGCACCGACGCGAATCAATTCAACAGGTGCCGGGCCGGGCTGGGCGCGGCGCAGCAAGGCCCGCACGCGCGCCAGCAGCTCGCGCGGCTCGAACGGTTTGGGGAGGTAGTCGTCAGCCCCGAGCTCCAAACCCAGGATGCGGTCGGCCGGGTCGCCGCGCGCCGTGAGCATGAGGATGGGCAGCCCACTGAAGCGGGGCTGCTGGCGCCATTCGGCGGTGAGCGCCAGACCGTCACCGTCGGGCAGCATCACATCCATGAGCACGAGGTCGGGCACCTGGCGCATGACGGCGTGCCGGGCTTGCGCGACGGTCGGCGCCCGGTCGACGTGAAAGCCCGCCTGACCCAGGTAGTCGGCCACCATGGTGGCCAGGCGGGAGTCGTCTTCAATCAACAAGAGCCTGTGCATGCTCATCCAGGTTCATGAACTCCGCGCGGCGCTGACCGCCACGGCGGGCCCAGTGCTCGGCCAACAGGCGCCGTTGCTCGGGTTGCAGCACGGCGCCAACATCCACCATGGCCTGCACCATGCGCTTGCTTGTGGCGTCGCGTTGAGCAGCCATGCGAGCACGCTCTGCTTCCAGTGCGGCCGCGTCGATGCGGTCGGCTGTCCAGGCCGCGGCCCAGGCTTCGCGGCGGGGGCGGCTGTCCTGACGGGCCTTGCGCAGGTCGTCACGCGCGGCACCGGCAATGCGGCGGATATCCGCACGTTGCTGTGGCGTCGCCTGAACCAGTTCAAGCGCACGGTCTTGACCGCGGCCGAGCAGCATCGTGGCCGGGCCGGCCAAACCCATACCGCCATCGCGCATGCCGTGGCCGCGGGGACCGCCATGATGACCCTCAGGACCACGCGGACCGCCACGGTGCATGCCGGGGCCGCCGGGGCCCCCGGGGCCCATATGACCGCCCGGGCCACCCGGGCCACCCGGGCCGCCCATGCGCGGACCCTGGCCCACCATGGGTGCGCCTGGTGCCGCCTGCGCCACTTGGCCGAGCACAGGTGAATCGGCCAGCGGGACGGCCTCGGAGGAAGCCGACTGCGCGAAGGCCGCGCCGCCCAGCAAGGTGGCCAGGGCCACAGCGGAGAGACGGGCCGCGAGGCGCGGGGTGTGTCGATTGGGGGCGGACCGGTTCATGGCGGACTCCTGCGGTGGATTGTGACGGGATGTCGGGCAGTGTGGGCCGGCTGTGTAAGGGCTAAGTGGCGCCTGGATGAAGATTTGTGAACCTGTGGTGTTCTCACAAGTCAACCGAATCACAACCCCCCTCGAGTGTGGGATGGTGCAACCGAAGCGGTCGTCGCATAGTGACGTTGTTCCAGGAGACAGCCGCATGAACACCCGTTGCAAACCCGGCGACATGGCCATCGTGATTGACGCGCAGAACCCCGACAACATCGGGCTGATCGTGACGGTGATGGGCCTGCACGACCCCGAAGCAGCGAACTTCCGCCATGACCTGGGTCCTGTGTGGACCTGTGAATGCGCGCACCCGATGATCTGGACCCGTGACGGTCGTCCCCACATGGCCCACAGTGGCCCCATTCCCGACCGGTTGCTGCAACCCATCCGTGGACTGGACACCCCGGCGAAGTCACAGGTGCAGGACGAAGGCATTGCGGCCTTGACCACGGCCTGATCTCCTCGGTTTTCCGATCTTGATGCAGGACCGTGCGCGGCGCACGGTTCTTGCGCTGATGCAATCGGCCTGGGCCACCAGCCGCCGATCATGGCTTCCTCACACAACCGCATCCATGAGGAGGAGCATCAGCCATGAAAACCGACGCGCAGCTCAAGAAGGACATCAGCGACGAACTGGATTGGGAACCCGCGGTCAATGCCACGCACATCGGCGTGTCGGTTGACCGTGGGGTGGTCACCCTGACCGGGCACATCGACACCTATGCGGAGAAGGCGGCCATTGAGCGCGCCGTTCAACGCGTGCAGGGCGTGCAGGCCATTGCACTGGAACTGGATGTGAAGCTGGCGCCCAACCACCAACGCAGCGACACCGAACTGGCCCAGACGCTGCAAAGCGCGCTGCAGGCGCAAGCCCTGGTGCCCGCCTCGCGCATTTCGCTCAAGGTGGAGCACGGCTGGGTGACCTTGTCCGGCGAAGTGGACTGGGACTATCAGCGCAGCAACGCCGAACGCACGGTTCACCAGTCGATGGGTGTGGTGGGGGTGAGCAACCGCATCACGCTCAAACCGCGCACCATCCCCACCGATGTGAGCAACCGCATCAAGGACGCCCTGGCGCGCCAGGCCGAGCGTGAAGCCCGCGGCATTGAGGTGTCGATTGCCGGCTCCACCGCCACCTTGCGCGGGGCCGTGCATTCCTGGGCCGAACGCAATGCAGCGCAAGGGGCGGCTTGGTCGGCACCGGGCATCACCCTGGTGGTCAACGAGTTGAAGGTTCAGCCCTGAGACTGGGACTGATGTCGCTGTTGGATGGTCTGCGTCAGCGCGGTCACCTGGGCCTGCACGACACTGGGAATCTGCAGGTGCAGGGCGGCCGCTGACGAGAACCGAGCCCCAAACGTGAGAAATCCCAAGCGCCCTTCGGGCGTGGCCAAGCGGGCCGCGCGGTCGGGGTAGCGGGTGGTCCATTCCAGCGTGAGGGCACGGCCGAGCGCTTCGCCGGTCTCGCCCATGACGCTGGCCAGTACATCGGCTTCCGTGACCAGCACGGCGAGCTCACGCAGGTTCAGCGGCTCCGCAAGCAACGAGCGGTCCGACGTTGAGGAGGACCTGAACTCGTCGTGCAGAGTACCGACCGTGGCAGGGTCGGTGTTCAGCACCAGACGCGTGAGCGTGTTCCATTCCTCCAGCGACAAGTCAATCAGCTTGGCGTGGGGCAGGAACTGCTGCAGGGAGTGGCGCTCCAATTCGCCGGGACCGTCATTGACGCGCCCATCATGCTGGAAGTCATGAATGAGCATGGCCAGCAACCCCATCAGTTCGGCCGGCTGAAACGATTGAGGGATCTTGGCATGGGGTGAGCCGCGAGACGCGAGTTCACGCCGCACCCGCAGCAAGCACGCCATGCCCACCAAGGTGTCGGCAATGTGCAATCGGTTGTGATACGCCGGCTCGCAGCCCAAGCCCGCCAGGCGGGCGCCGTCACCTTCGACGATGCGGGCCGTGGCCTGCACGGCCTTGAGCAGCCGGGCTGCGGCCGCCGTTTGAAAACCTGAACGCGCGTTGCTGCCCGTGTGTGGGCCGTGCGCGACCCACGCAAGACACCCCTGCAAGACCACCCCAAGGCCAGGCCATTCCGATTGCCAGGCTGCGCGCAGGGCAACCAAGGCATGGCGCAGGGCGCCCAGGTGATCGAACCCCAGGGACATACATGAGGGGAAGGGATGGAGCGGGCGATGGGAATCGAACCCACGTCTTGAGCTTGGGAAGCTCAGGTCCTGCCATTGAACGACGCCCGCAAGACAGACTCCGGCGGAGCATACCGCAGGAGGAGACAATCGACGCATGAACGATGCCGCAGAACAGGACAGCACGGTGGACGCTGCGCACCCCCGGCGAATCCGCAGCTTTGTCGTGCGGGCCGGACGCATGGGCACCGGCCAAGTGCGGGCGCTGCAGGAGTTGGGGCCGCAATATGTGCTGCCCTACGAGCCGGGCGTGGCCGATTGGGATGCCGTCTTCGGCCGCTCTGCGCCGCGCATTTTGGAGATCGGTTTCGGCATGGGCCAGCCTACGGCCGCCATTGCGCGGTCGCGGCCGGATGTGGACTTCATTGGTGTGGAGGTGCACGAGCCGGGCGTGGGGGCCCTGCTCAAGCTGATCGGCGAAGGCGAGCTGGGCAACATCCGCATCCTGCAGCACGATGCGGTGGAAGTGCTGGAACACATGGTGGCGCCAGGCTCACTGGCCGGGGTGCACGTGTTCTTTCCGGACCCTTGGCACAAGAAGCGCCACCACAAACGCCGCTTGATTCAGCCGCCGCTGGTGGCGCTGTTGGCGTCACGCCTGGCGCCGGGGGGCGTGCTGCACTGCGCAACCGACTGGGGGCCCTATGCGCAGCAGATGCTGGAGGTGTTGGGCGCAGAACCCGCACTGGAGAACACGGCGCCGGCCGACCAGGGTGGCTATGCACCGCGGCCGGACTACCGTCCGCTGACCAAGTTCGAGGCACGTGGCCTTCGGTTGGGCCACGGCGTGTGGGACCTGGTCTTCGTCAAGCGCGCCAGTCCACCCACCCTCCCCACGCGGTAAGCAGCACCAGGGCCCCGAAGCCGATGCGGTACCACGCAAAGGGCACGAAGTTGTGCGTGGAGACATACCGGATGAGCCAGCGGATGCACAGCAGTGCACTGAAGAAGGCCACCACCGTGCCCACGGCAAACAGGGGCAGGTCGGCCACCTGCAGGGAATCGCGCTGCTTCAACACCGAGTAGGCGCCGGCACCCATGAGCGTGGGAATGCCGAGGTAGAAACTGAATTCGGTGGCGCAGCGCCGCGAGAAGCCCAGCACCATGCCGCCGATGATGGTGGCCCCCGATCGGCTGGTGCCGGGCACCAGGGCCAGACACTGCAGCAGCCCAACCTTGAGCGCATCCAGCGGTGTCATGTCGTCGACGGTTTCCACACGGGCGCGGCGCTGCCCTTCGAGGTCGCGTTCGCCAAAGCGGCGGTGGTGCCAACGCTCCACCCACAGGATGATGAAGCCGCCCACGATGAAGGCCACCGCCACAGGCACAGGATGGAACAACGCAGCCTTGATCATCTTGCCCAGGGCCAGGCCGGCCACCACCGCCGGGATGAAGGCCACCGCGACGTTGATGGCAAAGCGCCGAGCGGCTTCTTCACTGGCCAGGCCGCGCATCGTGCCCAACAACCGCTGGCGGTACTCCCACACCACCGCCAGCATGGCGCCGGACTGGATGGCGATCTCGAAGACCTTGGCGGTTTCGCCGGTGAAATCCAGAAGCGAGGCCGCCAGGATGAGGTGTCCCGTGGACGAGATGGGCAGGAATTCCGTCAGGCCTTCGACAAGGCCCAGCACGGCCGCTTTGAGCAGGAGCATCAGGTCCACAGGGGCGACTCGGGTGAGGTGGGCAAAGCCTGTCATCATAACGACCACCCCCCGTACGCTGTTTGCCTGAGCGGAAGTGCTCCATCACGCGGCCTAGAATCCGCCGCTTGAGTCAGGAGGCGTTGACCCATGAATATCGAACAAGCCCGCTTCAACATGATCGAACAGCAGATCCGGCCCTGGGATGTGCTGGATGCAGGAGTGCTGTCCCTATTGGCCAAGGTGCGCCGCGAGGACTTTGTGCCCGCTGGGCACCGGGCGCTGGCCTTCACCGACACCGAAATTCCCTTGCCTGACGGCCAGTGCATGCTGGCCCCCCGTGTGGAGGCGCGCCTGTTGCAGGAACTGCGCTTGACGGGAACGGAGCGGACCTTGGAGGTGGGGGCGGGTTCGGGATTCATGGCGTGCCTTTTGGCGCACCAATCGCGCAACGTGACCACACTTGAAATTCGACCGGCTTTGGTTGAGATGGCCCAACAAAACCTGGCTCGGGCCCGTGTGGGCAACGTGCAGGTGCTGCAGGCCGATGGCAGCGATGAGCGGTCGATTGACGGCGATTTCGATGTGGTCGTGCTTTCGGGATCCTTGGCACTGGAGCCGCAGGCCCTCAAAGCGCATGTGCGCGTGGGCGGGCGTCTGGTGGCCATCGTGGGGCAAGAGCCCGTGATGCAGGCCGTGCGGTGGACCCGCGTGTCCCAAGACGCCTGGGAGCGCACGGTCCTGTTCGATACCGTGGCCCCTTCGTTGCAAGGATTCCCCCAGCCTTCGAGGTTTCAATTTTGAATGCGATGAACCGCCAGTCCTACCGTTCGATCAAGCATCCATCGGTGCTTCTGCCGCGTCTTTCCCTCGTGATGGCCGCGGCAGGCGGGGTATGGACGTTGGGGTTGTGGGGGCCCGTGGGCATGGCGCGGGCGCAAGCCCAGGCGCAGGCGCAGGCGCAGGCGACGGTGCCGACGACAGCGTCGGTTTCCGCATCGGCGGCGGTGGCGGTGGCGACCCCAAGCGCGGCGCAGGTGCAGAACCTGCCGGCCTTGCTGCAAGCCGCACGTGGGCACGATGCGGCCTACCTGGCGGCGCGCGCCCAATTCGATTCGGCGCGGTTTCGGGCTGAACAGAGCCGCGCGCTGAAACGGCCCACCGTGACCGCGGACGCCACCGTAGGGCGCACCACCAACGCCACCCCCTTCAGCACGACGGTCACCGGTTCAACCACCGACGCCACCACGACCAACTTCAATGCCTCGCAGCCCCTGTTCAATCGCGCAAGCGATATGGCGATTGCGCAGGCTGAGAAGACGCTTGAAGTGGCCAAGGCAGACCTGGAAGCGGCCGAGCAGGACCTGATCATCCGCGTTTCGCAGGCCTACTTCGATGCATTGGCATCACGCGATGCACTGACCACCGTGCAGGCGAGCAAGGCGGCGATCACCGAGCAACTGGCCTCGGCGCGGCGCAACTTCGAGGTGGGCACGGCCACCATCACCGATGCCCGCGAGGCACAGGCGCGCTTCGACTTGGTGACGGCTCAGGAGCTGGCGGCCAACAACGACCTTCGCAACCGACAACTGGTGCTGGAGCAGGTGGTGGGACGGCTGCAGGTGCAACCGGCGCCACTCAAGCTGCCCCTGGTGCTGCCCGCGCTGATGCCCGACACCGCCGACGCCTGGGTGACACGCGGCTTGGAGCGGCATCCGGCGGCGCGCAAGGCCCAGCTGGGTCTTGAGATCGCCCAACTGGAGGTGAGCCGCGCCCGTGCCGGCCACCTGCCCACGGTCAGCCTGACCGGCCGCTACACCCAACAGCGTGTGGATGGCACGGCCACGGTTCGCAATGCCGCCACCAACAGCACCTTCCCGGTGGGACAGGTGGGCACGTCAACCAACTCGGTGGTGGGGGTGACGTTGAGCGTCCCGCTGTACACCGGTCACTCGGTGGACAACCGCGTCTCCGAAACGCTGAAGTTGGAAGAACGCGCGCAGCATGACCGCGACGCGGCGCGCCGTGCGGTGGAACTGGCCACGCGCCAGGCCTTCATGGGACTGCAGTCGCTGGCGGCGCAGGTGAAGGCGCTGGAGGCGGCGGAAGCGTCAAGCCAACTGGCACTGGAGTCCACGCAGCTGGGCTACAGGGTGGGCGTGCGGGTGAACCTGGACGTGCTCAATGCACAGAGCCTGCTGTTCCAAACCAAGCGCGACCTGGCCAAGGCGCGTTATGACTCGATCCTGGGCTCTCTGCGCCTGCGCCAGGCCGCGGGCACGCTCGGCGAGGGCGACGTTCAGGCGCTGTCGCCCCTGTTGGGGGGCTGATCCCGCACTGCCACGATGGCCTGCGCCTGGCGCAGCGCAGAACCTGCGTGCCGACTGCAGAAGCGTGCGGCGGCTTGACGGTGTGCGTCCAACTGGTCTGCGGGCAGGGCCAGCGCCAGTTGCACGGCCGCCGGCAAATCTGAGGCACGACGCGCTGAGCCTTCTTCGATGGCGCGTTGTGCGGCTTCCTCGAAATTGAAGGTGTGCGGGCCCGCGATGACCGGGCATGCGCAGGCCGCCGCCTCGATCAGGTTCTGCCCCCCCAGGGGCGCAAAGCTGCCCCCCAGCAAGGCCACATCGGCCAAAGCGTAGTAGGCCACCATCTCCCCCATGGAGTCACCCAACCAAGCGTCGGCCCGGGCATCTTGGTCCGCCGGCCCATCGGGCCCCCAGTTGCTGCGGCGGCTCACCGACAGGCCCGCACTGCGCAGCGCTGCGTGCACCTCATCAAAGCGCTGGGGATGACGCGGGACGACGATGAGCAAGGGAAGTTGCGCCGGCGGAAGTCCCGCGTTTCGCGCCGCATCCGCTTCGTTGCACCATGCCTTGAGGAGCGCTGCATCCTCGCCCTCACGCCAGCTGGCGGCCAGCACAAGCCGGCGCTGGGTGACGACACGGTGGACCGCTTCCCGCCATCGTCGGCCCTGTTCCAGCAGGTCTTTTCTCGGTTGAAGGTCGAACTTCAAGTTGCCCATGACCTGCAGGCGGTGGCGCGGCACACCGGCCTCCTGAAAACGCAAGGCATCCTCTTCGGTTTGCGCCAGCACCAGCGCGAGTGACTCCATCATGGGCTGTGTCAGTGCGGACCAGCGCTGGCCCTTGCGCAGGCTGCGCTCAGAAAGGCGGGCATTGGCCAGTACGAGCGGCACACCGGCTGCCTGCGCTTGGCGCAACAAGTTGGGCCAGGTTTCGGTCTCCATGAGGATGCCGATGTCGGGCTGCAGCGCATGGAAGAAGCGACGCGTGGCGGCGGGCGTGTCCAGGGGCACCCAGCCGTGCAAGTCACCCGGTTCCAACAGCGCCTGACCAGCCTCAAAGCCGGTGGCAGTGCCGGTGGTCAGCAGCAGTTGCAGACCGGGCATGGCCTGGCGCAGTGCGGCCACCAGCGGCTGCGCGGCACGGGTTTCTCCAAGGGAGACCGCGTGCAGCCAGATGCGCAGACGTGGCTTGGCTTGCGGCTCTTTGGGTGCCTGCGAGGCTGATGCGGCGTGAGGCGCAGACCAGAAACCCAGGCGCTGCGCCCAGCGTTGTCGGTACGCTGGTTCGCGCCGACCCCGCCACCAGAAGCGCGCGAATACGGCCGGCAGGGCCAGCGTCCAGGCGGCGCTGTAGAGCATCGCCGCCAGGCTGCGCGGCATGTTCAGTGCGCCGAGGTCTGCACCAGCGCGTCGGTCTTCACCGAGCGCAGGGCGCCCATCATCTCGCGTTCGATGCGGGCCAACGCAGCTTCCGTGTGCCCCTCGAAGCGCAGCACCAGCACCGGCGTGGTGTTGGAGGCGCGAATGAGGCCGAAGCCGTCGCTGAAGTCCACCCGCAAGCCGTCGATGTCGCAGACCTCGCCGCCGCTGAAGTGGAGCTTTCCGCTGGCGGTGCGGGCCAGCAGCTCGGCCACCACGCGGTGGTGCTCCCCTTCCGCGCAGGGCACGTTCAGTTCAGGTGTGCTGAAGCTGCCGGGC
>JAIYCN010000121.1 GCA_027487995.1 Rubrivivax sp.
CCAGGCAGGGACTGGTCCCACAGGACGCGGCCGTCCACATGCTCCATGATGTAGAACGCACGGCCGATCACGGCTTCGTCTTCGCACAACAGGTGCATGCGGGCCACCGGCACTTCACTGTCGGCCAGGGCCTTCATCACGCGGAATTCGCGCTCAATGGCATGGGCCGAGGGCAGCAACTTGGCCACTGGGCCAGGTTTGCTGCGCATCACGTAGCGCTGCGTGGGTGTGGTCAGGCGGTAGGTGGGGTTGCTTTGGCCACCCTTGAACTGCTCAATGGACAGTGGGCCCGTAAAGCCGGGCAGGTGTTGCTGCAGATGCGTCTGCAGCGCCTCAACGGAGAAGGGCAGTTCACTCGGTGTGCGCGTGCCGGTGTAGGCGTCCATGGGGGATGGGCTCATTCAAAGCGGGGAGGGCGCTTTTCAAGGAAAGCGGTGGGACCCTCGCCGCCGTTGGGGTGGAAGAGGTTGGCCACGAAGTGTTCGCGCTCGGCCGTGAGTTGGGCGGCCAGATCGTTCTGCAGGGCCTGCTGCGAGAGCCGCTTGACGCTGGCCACGGCATTGGGTGCCATGCGCGCGAGCTGTGCGGCCAAGTTGAGCGCGGTCTGCTGGGCTTGACCCGGTTCGCAGACCTCGGTCACCAGACCGTGTTCTTGCAAGGTGATGGCCTCCAGCGGCGTGGCCAACCACAGTGCCTTGAGCGCCAGGGCCCGCGGCAGGAAACGCGCCAGCTGCCAACTGCCGCCACCGTCAGGGCTGAAGCCAATGCGGGCGTAGCTCATCACGAACTTGGCATCGCGGCTGGCCACCACGAGATCACAGGCCAAAGCCAGGGAAGCGCCCGCACCGGCCGCAAAGCCTTCAACAGCGGCAATCACCGGCTTGGGACACTGGGCCAACGCCATCACCCAGGCCGACAGGAGGTCCACCGATTCACGTTGGAAGCGGCCGCCTTCCTCGGCGCCCATGCCGCGTACGCCCAGAATGCGCTGCAGGTTGCCCCCAGCACAGAAGGTGTCGCCATCACCCCGCAGCACGATGGCGCGGATGGCCGCGTTCTGCGTGGCCTCCCGCATCAATTCCACGCCACGCGCGTACACCTCGCGGGAAAGGGCGTTGCGGGTGGCGGGGTCGCGCAGGGTCAGGACCAGCGTGGCGTCGTGTTGTTCGGCAAGGAGTTCGGTGGGCATGAAATTCTTCAGAGAGTTTGCAGCCGCTTCAGGGCCTCATCCACAGTGGCCTCCTGCTTGGCAAAGCAAAAGCGCACGATACCCTGTTCGAAACCATCGGCGTAGAAGGCGGACAGTGGAATGGCCGCGACGCCCACCTCCTGAGTGAGCCACCGGCAGAAGGCGTC
Source organism: Rubrivivax sp. (assembly GCA_027487995.1). Lineage (GTDB taxonomy): Bacteria > Pseudomonadota > Gammaproteobacteria > Burkholderiales > Burkholderiaceae_C > RFTU01. Next base: position 1,357 of record JAIYCN010000121.1, read on the forward strand.
CTCGCCCAGACTCGAGATGGCCGAGTAGTCCACGCACTGGAAGTACGTGCCCGGGCAGGGCAACAGGCGAAAGCGGGTACGGGCCAAGCCCTCGCGGAAGCGGTCCCGCTTGGCTTGGTAGAAGGCGGGGAGTTCAAGGTAGGGGCGCGGGTCACGCAAGTGTTCGGCCAACGCATGCTGCATGGGTGTGTTCACCGTGAACACATTGAACTGGTGAACCTTGCGGAACTCGGCGGTCAATGCGGCGGGGGCGAGCACGGTGCCGATCTTCCAGCCCGTCACATGGAAGGTCTTGCCGAAGCTCGACACCACGATCGTGCGCGCGGCCAGGGCCGGAAAGCGGCTGGCGCTTTGATGCGCCTTGCCGTCATAGACCATGTGCTCGTAGACCTCGTCGCTGATCAGCAGCACGTTGGTGGGGGCCAGCAGGTCCTGCAGTTGCAGCATCTGCTCGGCGCTCCAGGTGGCGCCACTGGGGTTGTGCGGGCTGTTGATGATGAGGGCGCGTGTGCGCGGACCGATGGCTGCGGCCAAGCGGTCGAAGTCCGGTTGAAAGGTGCCTGGGGTCAGCGGTACCCGCACGACGCGGCCACCGGCCAGTTCAATGTTGGGGATGTAGCTGTCGTAGCAGGGCTCGAGCACGATGACTTCATCACCTGGGTGCACGACTGCCAGCACCGCCGTGAGGATGGCCTGCGTGGCACCGGCGGTGATGGTGATCTCGGTGGCCGGGTCGTAGCGACGGCCATACAGCGCCTGCACCTTGTCGGACATCACTTCGCGCAGGGCTGCGATGCCGGCCATGGGTGGGTATTGGTTCAGGCCGGCATGCATGGCCCGCGTGACGCCTTCCAGCAGCCGGGGGTCACAACCGAAATCTGGAAAGCCTTGACCGAGGTTGACCGCGCGATGCTCCTGTGCCAGAGCCGACATCACGGTGAAGATGGTGGTGCCCACCGAAGGCAGGCGGCTGGCGGGGACGGGCGTGGGATGCTCGAAAGGGGCGTTCATGGGGTGGTGTTGGAGTCGGTGGTGGCAACAGCCTGGTGCATGGCCGCTTCAATCACATCGGGTGTTAGCGCGGGTGCGAGCAGGCTGACCAGCGTGTGCACATAGTGGCGCAGGAACACCCCGCGCCGAAAGGCCACGCGCGTGGTGTTGATGCCGAAGAGGTGACCCGCAGGACGGCTCACGAGCCCCTCGAGCGCACCCGGCTCGCGGACGGCCATTTCAGCCACCACACCCACGCCCAGGCCGGAGCGCACGTAGGTCTTGATGACGTCGGAGTCGATGGCCTCCAGGGCTACGCGCGGCGTGATACCTGCGGCGGCGAAGGCTTCATCGACGCGGCGACGCCCTGCGAACGCGGGTTGATAGCTGACCAATGGATGCTCGGCCAGGCTGCTCAGCGTGAGCTCTCGGGGATCCTGGGCCAGGGGGTGCCCGGTGGGTACGACGATCACATGCTGCCATTCGTAGCAGGGCAGGGTGACCAGTTCCTCGAAGTTGCTCAGGGATTCGGTGGCCAGGCCCACATCGGCACTATGGTTGAGCAGCATCTGCGCCACCTGCTCAGGCGTTCCCTGGTGCAGGCTCACGTCGACCTTGGGGTACAGCCGACGCAGTTCACCCACCGGACCAGGCAGGACGTAGCGTGCCTGTGTGTGGGTGGTGGCGATCGACAGGCGCCCTGCGTCCTGCTGGGAGAACTCCTCGCCGATGCGCTTGAGGTTGGCCACTTCGCGCAGGATGATGTCGATGCTGCGCAGCACGTGCTGACCGGGTTCCGTGACCTGCCTCAGCCGCTTGCCGTGCCGCACGAAGATGTCCACGCCCAGTTCCTCTTCGAGCTCCAGGATGGCCTTGGAGATGCCAGGCTGCGAGGTGTGCAGGGC
>JAIYCN010000048.1 GCA_027487995.1 Rubrivivax sp.
CGTGCAATTGGCCGGAACGTCTCAGAACCGTGTGGCACCCGCGGCATGACCGTCCTCGGCCATCCGCGCCATCTCCTGGGCCCGGGCGCGGCGCGTGGCACCGCCGCGGCCGCCGGGAGGCTTGATCGTGGGGCCACGGGTGACGCGCTTGAAGTGTTCCAGGCCATCGGGGTCCAGGATCTCAATCTCGCGATGCTGCACCTCGATGTAGCCCCAATCCGCCAGTGCAGTCAGCGAACGGCTCACGGTCTCATGCGCAATGCCCAGGTGACTGGCGATGTCGCGTCGGCTCATGCGCAAGACCATGCGCCGTGCGGAGTAGCCCTGCTCGGCCTGCCTTGCAATCAACTGCAACAGGAAGCGCGCCAGGCGAACCTCGGCCCCCACGGCGGCCATCACTTCGAGCGTCATGTTCTTGCGGCGGATTTCCCGACCACTGGCCAGGAAGATCAGTTGCTCCAGCGCCGGTACCTGACGTGACGCGTTGAGCAACTCCCGAAACGAAGCGATGGCCACGGTGGCGTCCTCCAGCGCCACGGCATCGCCGCCATACACCCCGTCACTCAGCCCATCCAACCCAATGACGTCACCCCGCCCGAGGAAGCCCTGGACCAGTTCATAGCCATCAGGGTCGGTGTGCACGGACTTGAAGCTGCCGGCATTGATGAAGTACAGGCTTTCAAAGGGCGCGCCCTCGTGCGTGACCAGCGTACCGGTGCGCACGCGGCGCATCGGGAACACGACCTGGTCTGAACGCGGGCCGACCTCGTGGGCCATGCCGATCCAGCGCAGCAGATCCGACCCCGAGCAGCGGGCCGATTGCAAACCTCCATTGCCATCCATACGGTTGTCCATCTCCATTCCTCCAGTCAAGTGATGTTGCATTGAGCAGGGTGAAGGTTCGCCTGTATAGGTGTCGCTGACCATCGGCGGATGGCGCCGCGCACGTGCCGATTCCGACGCAACGGGTGGGGGTTCCTTTCCGAGGACTGTGGGATTCGTCCTACGAAAACCGTACTGGCTCAATTTCGGTTTGGTTTGAACCGACGAAGGATGGGGCTTTGACGCAGTGCAAAAAATTTATCAATAAAATGACATAATTGATTTTCTTTTCTCATAACCTAAACTTATGGTCTCAATGTCGGCGTCTGATTCGAACTGGGATGACCGCGGGATCAAACTGATCCTGGTGGACGACCATCGGCTGATGCGGGAGGGCTTGCGGCGCATCCTGGAAGGACAGCCCGACCTGGATGTGGCAGGGGAAACCGACGATGGTCATCAGGCCCTTCAACTGATTCGCGATCTCGGTGCGAATGTGGCGGTCATCGACATGAGCATGCCGGGGTTGTCCGGGGTGAACCTCATTCGCCGCATACGGCAAGAGAGCCCACGTTGTGCGGTGCTGGTGCTGTCCATGTACGCCGAAGAGCTCTACGCCATGCGTGCGTTGAAGGCTGGGGCCCAGGGCTATGTCAACAAGGATTCGGCCACGGAGGAGTTGGTCCGCGCGGTGCGCAAGGTGGCTCTGGGAGGTTGCTATCTTTCCAGCGGCATGGCCGAAAAGGTGGCCATGAGCCTGGCCCATCAGGACGACACACCGCGGCACGACCGGCTCACAGACCGGGAGTTTGAAATCTTCCGGCGCATCGTGGGCGGGCAGCGGGTGAGCGACATCTCGCGCGCCATACACTTGTCCATCAAGACGGTGAGCACCCACAAGAGCCGCATCCTGCAGAAGATGCACCTTGACAGCACCGCTGCGCTCATCCGCTATGGGCTGGAGCATCGACTGTTCACCGACAACAGCTCCCTGGACGACAGGCACGGGCACGAGCCCCGAACACTGCTGGGCACAGCCGAACCGTCGGCACCGGTCCCGAGCCAGGGCACCCTGACCTCCTGAGGCTCCAAAGCGCGCTGCTACGAGCGCGCTCAATTGCTTGTGCGATCGGCGGACCACACTGGACCGCAATGCCCCAGACATGCGCGCCGAGGGCAGTCCACCGCAATCCGGAGACGCCATGCCCCGCACCTCGACACCATCTCATTCCACACCCCGTGCACACGACGCTGGCAAGGCCAGCGCGACCGCTCAGTCCGCTGCCTCCATGAAGGCCAGTGCCTCCGCGGCAACCTCCCACAATGGAGCGCACACCGGTGCGGTTGACCTGCCCGGCTGGGCCGCCCAGGTGCGCCTGCCCCTGTCCTGGGGCCTGCAAACGCTGATGCTGATGCTGCACGCCGGTGAGGAATGGCAACGGGCCCAACTTGATTGCTGGCACCTGGCCCTCAAGCGGCGCGAGCATGCGCACCAGCGCCTCTTGGGCTGCGAGGACACGGCCGAGATGGCCAGCGTCCAAAGCGACCTCCTGCGCTTTGACACGGCCAACCTCACGCAATTGGCGCAGCGTTGGATGGACACGGGCGTTCACCTGAACACCGACCTGGCCCGCCTGATTGCGCAGTCGGTGGACGGTAGCCGCCACCAACTGACGCGATCAGGCTTTGAGACCTTTCAGAGCGGCCTGCGCACCGGCTTCAGGCCGCTGGATGAAATCTTCTCAGCCCCCATCCTGCGCGAGTTGATGATGCCGAAGTCCGATGTGCGCGCCAATGGCGCGGGTGTCAGCGCTTCGCCACCAGCGTAAGGATGTCGTAGCTGGCCACCACCTCGCCGCTCTGGTTGGTGACTTCAACATCCCAGGCCACCACGCCCTGTCCCTTGCCATCGGCGCCCACCTTCATCCGGTCGATCTTGCGCTTGGCTGTCAGGCGGGCGCGGATCGTGTCGCCCAGGGCCACCGGCTTGGTGAAGCGCAGCGTGTCCAGGCCGTAGTTGGCCAGCAGGGGGCCGGGCGCCGTCCACACGAACAGACCGGCGGCCGCGCTGAGCACCAGATAGCCGTGGGCGATGCGCTGGCCGAACGGCGAGGCCTTGGCGGCTTCCTCGTCGAAGTGCATGTAGAAGGTGTCGCCCGTGAGGTTGCCGAAGGCCTGCACGTCGTCGGCCGTGATGGTGCGCGGCGACGTGAGCAAGCTCTCGCCGATCTGCAGATCTTCGAAGGCCTTGCGCATGGGGTGTACATCGGTTTCAATGAGCGTGGCCCCGCGCACGTATTCACCGGTGACGGCCATGACCATATCCGGCGAGCCCTGGATGGCACTGCGCTGCAGGTTGTGCTTCACCGCACGGATACCGCCCAGTTCTTCGCCACCACCGGCGCGGCCGGGGCCGCCGTGCTTCAGGTAAGGCAAGGGCGAACCGTGTCCGGTGGACTCCGCAGCAGCCTTGGCGTCCAGGATGTGCAGGCGGCCATGATGGGCCGCAGCCTGGGGAATCAGCCGCGCGGCCACGGCCGGCGTGCGCGTGATGAGCGAGCCCACCAGACTGCCCTGCCCGCGTGCGGCCAGCTCCAGCGCCTCGTCCAGGTCGTCGTAGGGCATGAGTGTGCTGACCGGACCGAAGGCTTCGATGTCATGTACCGCCGAAACCTCCAGCGGACGGTCGCACAGCAGCAGCGTGGGGCTGAAGAAGGCGCCCTGATCCACACCTTCGCCGCGCGGCGCGAAGCCGTCGGCTTCACCCCAGAGCTGACTCGTGTGCGGCAATGCAAGCAGCGCGCGCACGCGGTCGCCCACATCAGCCTGCTGCGCATGTGAGGCCAGAGAGCCCATCTTCACGCCCTCCAGCGCCGGGTCACCCACCACCACCTTGGCCAAGCGCTCGCGCAGGCGCTGCGCCACCGCGTCCAAATGGCGGCGCGGCACGATGGCGCGGCGAATGGCCGTGCACTTCTGCCCAGCCTTGACCGTCATTTCGCGCGCCACTTCCTTCACGAACAAATCAAACTCGGGATCGTCGGGCGACACGTCGTCGGCCAGGACGGCACAGTTCAGCGAATCGGCTTCGGCATTGAAGGGGATGCCGTTCTTCAATAGGTGGGGCCGCGCGCGCAGCAGGGCTGCAGTGTCGGCACTGCCGGTGAAGGTCACCATGTCCTGCCCGCTGAGGCGGTCCAGCAAATCACCGGTGCCCCCGATGATGAGTTGGATGGACCCTGCGGGCAGCAGATTCGATTCCAGCATCATGCGAACCAGCGCTTCGGTGAGGTAGCTGGTGGCCGTGGCGGGCTTGGCAATGCTGGGTTGGCCGGCCAGGAAGCCGGGGGCGAATTTCTCCAGCAAGCCCCACACGGGGAAGTTGAAGGCGTTGATGTGGACCGCCATACCGCGGCGCGGGGCCAGGATGTGGGTGCCCACGAATTGGCCGCTCTTGCCCAGCGTGACCACCGGTCCTTCATGCACCACATTGCCCGAAGGAAGTTCGCTGCTGCCCAAGCCGCTGTAGGCGAACAGCGTACCCGTGCCCCCTTCGATATCCACCCAGCTGTCGGTGCGCGTGGCCCCGGTGTGGGCAGAGATGGCATAGAGCTCTTCCTTGCGACCGCCCAGGTACTTGGCCAGGGCCTTGAGGATGGCTGCGCGCTGCTGGAAGTCGGTTTCCAGCAGCTTGGGCACACCTACCCGGCGCGCGTGGTCCACAGCCTGCTGGAAGTCCAACCCTTCGGCATGGGTGTGGGCGATGACGCGACCGTTGATGGCACTGCGCAGGGCCTGCGCCGGATCGCGCCCGATCCACTGACCGGCAATCAGACTTTGGAGCTGGATGGGGGTGGGATGGCTGCTCATATGCAAACTATTTCAGAAATTGAACTATTCAAACGAAACGCGACCCCGGGGGCAGGACCCACCGGGGTCGCGGGCTTGGAAGTCAGAAGACGTCAGTCGCCGATGTACTTCCAAGTGCCGTTGCTGATGGTGACCATAACGCGGCCGCGCTGGTCCAGGCCGTTGTGGTCGCCGGAGGACATGTTGAAGATGCCGTGGGCGCCGGGCAATTCCCTCACCCCCTCCAAGGCGTCACGCAAAGCGGCGCGGAAGGCGGGCGTACCAGGTTGGGCCTTCTTCAGGGCCTCGGTGGCGGCACGCTCCATCAACAGTCCTGCGTCCCAACCATGGCCACCGAATGTGGACACGCTGCCCTTGCCGAACTTGGCTTCATAGGCGGTCACATAAGCCTGCGCGCTCTTGCGCACGGGGTGATCAGCCGGCAGTTGCGCGGCCACGAGCATCGGCCCGGCCGGCAGGATGGTGCCTTCCACGTCCTTGCCGCCCACACGCAGGAAGTCGTTGTTGGCCACGCCGTGGGTCTGGTAGATCTTGCCGGTGTAGCCGCGCTCGCGCAGGGCCTTCTGCGGCAGCGCCGCGGGCGTGCCCGAGCCTGCGATGAGGATGGCCTCGGGCTTGGCGGTCGTGAGCTTGAGCACCTGGCCGGTGACGGATGTGTCCGTGCGGTTGTAGCGCTCCACGGCCACCACGCTCAGGCTCTTGATGCCCGCAGCCTTCTGGAACTCCTGCAGCCAGCCTTCGCCATAGGCGTCAGCAAAGCCGATGAAGCCCACGCTCTTGATGCCCGCGTTGGCCATGTGCTGGGCAATCGCAATGGCCATCATGATGTCGTTCTGCGGGGTCTTGAAGACCCAGCGCTTCTTGGCATCCACCGGCTCGACGATGCGCGCCGAGGCGGCCATGGAGATCATGGGCGTCTGGCTTTCGCTGACCACGTCGACCATGGCCAGGGAATTGGGCGTGGTGGTGGAGCCGATGATCACGTCCACCTTGTGTTCGGTGATGAGCTTGCGGGCGTTCGTCACCGCGGCCGTGGTGTCGGAAGCATCATCCAGCACCACGTAGTTCACCTTGACCTTGCCGATCTGCTTGGGCATGAGGTCGATGGTGTTCTTCTCAGGAATACCCAGGGATGCGGCCGGGCCGGTGGCCGAGACTGTGACGCCGACCGTGATGTCGGCGGCCTGCGAGGCCAGGGCCGCGGTGGCCAGCGCGGTGGCCGTGAGCATCTTGAGGGACTTCAGCAACTTCATCGTTTGTCTCCTTCTGTGGTTGTGGAACGGGATAGCGAGCGGTTGATTGTGCAAGACGATTCAGCCTTCACGGCCTGGATACCGCCGAAGAACAGCGCGGCCACCATCTCCCCCATGCGTTCATGGGTGATCGTGCCCTCGGGCCGCAACCAGGTGAACATCCAGTTGATCATGCCGAACAACAGCATGGTGAGGGCCTTGTGCAGGCCGGCATCGGCCAGTTCGGGGCGCACTTCGCGCACGACCTCGGCAAAGGCCGCCACCACGCGGCGCTGGGCAGCCAGCACCTGCTGCTGCTCATCAGGCCCCAGAAACTTCACATCTTCAGTCAGCACCCGGTGCTCGTGGCGGGCGCCGGCGTATTCATCCACGAAGCGCTGGATCAGCTGCTCCAGTCGGGTTTGTGCGCTGCCCGACTGAGCCAGTACTTCGGCGGTGAGTTGCTCCAGTCGACCCACGTGGGTCAGTGCAATCAGCATCAGGAGCTCGGACTTGTCGCGAACATAGTGGTAGAGCGCCGCCTTGCTGACGCCACAGGCCTGCGCCACCTCGTTCATGCTGGTGCCGCCATAGCCCTGCTCGGCAAACAGCGCCGCAGCCTGGTGGAGGATGCGGTCTCGCTGGTCGGCGTAGGTGGCGGCGCGGGGTCGGGCCATGCAGTGATCTGGTGTGATTCAGCGTTCGTCGAAGCTCAGCACTACCCGTTCGGTCAAGGGATGGGCCTGGCAGGACAGCACGAAGCCCGCCTCCACTTCCTTCTTGTCGAGGGCGAAGTTTCGCTCCATCCGCACTTCGCCTTCCACCACCTTGCAGCGGCAGGTGCCGCACACACCGGAGGTGCAGGAGAAAGGCACTTCCAGGCCGGCTGCTGAAGCGGCATCCAGGATGCTGGGCTGGTTCTTGCTGAATTCGATCTCGCGCTGCAGGCCGTCTCGGATGATGACCACCTTGGCCTTCTCGGCATCACCGGGCTGCGCCTGGTGAATGACCGCACCGGCAGCCTGCCCGGCTGCAGCGCCGGGCGCCAGGGCCACGCCAAAGCGCTCGATGTGAATTCGTTCCTCGGGGACGCCCGCCGCTTCCAGTGCCGCCTGCGCTTCGTCGTTCATCTGGAAGGGGCCGCAGACGTAGGCATGGTCGATCGAGGCCGCCGGCACCACGGTGCGCAGGAAGTCACCGAGCTTGTCGCGGTTCATCACACCCATGTTGATCGGAGCGTCTGTTGGCTCGTCGGAGAACACATGGTGCAGCACCACGCGGTTCATCCACCGGTTCTTGAGGTCTTCCAACTCCTCCTTGAACATGGTGCTGCGCAGCGCCCGGTTACCGTAGATGAGGGTGAAGCGCGAATGCGGCTCACGCACCATCACGGTCTTGAGGATAGACAGGATGGGTGTGATGCCGCTGCCACCGGCGATGCCCACATGATGGCGGCGCGCCGTGGGGTCCAGCGGCACGAAGAAGCGGCCCTGGGGCGCCATCACACTGATCTGGTCGCCCGGCTGCAGGTGTTCGTTGATCCAGTTGGAGAACACGCCGCCTTTGACCTTGCGCACGCCCACGCGCAGCTCGCCGTCGTCCACACCAGCGCAGATGGAATAGGAGCGGCGCAGATCCTGGCCTTCGATGGTCTTGCGCAGGGTGAGGTACTGGCCTTGGGTGAACCCGAAGGTCTCGCGCAGTTCAGCCGGCACCGCAAAAGTGACGACCACCGCTTCGCTGGTGTCGGGTTCGATGCGGCGCACCGTGAGGTCGTGGAACAGCGGGGCTTGGGCGCTCATATCGGCTTGAAGTGTTCAAAGGGTTCGCGGCAGGCGCGGCAACGCCACAGGCTCTTGCAGGCGGTGGTACCGAAGGCGGACAGCCGCTCGGTGTCCGAGCTTTCGCAGCGGGGGCAGGCCACGCTGGGCTGCGCGTCCCGCCGCACGATGCGGATGGGCACGGCGCCGTCAGGCGCCTGATGCAGATGCGCCGGTGGCGCAATGCCATAGGCCTTGAGCTTGGCGCGGCCCTGCGGGGTAATCCAGTCGGTGGTCCAGGCCGGGGCGCGGCGCATTTCGGTGCGCACCCGCGCGAAGCCCGCATCCTGCAAGGCCAGTCGGACGGCGGACTCGATGGCCTCGGTGGCCGGGCAGCCCGAATATGTGGGCGTGAGCCAGACGGTGAGCTCACCCGTAGCGGTGTCGGCTTCGGCCGCCATGCCCGGTGTGGGCACGGTGGTGGACGCTTCTTCGTAGCGAACCTCGCGCACGATGCCCAGGTCGCACACGGAAAGGGCCGGCACTTCCGGGTCCAGCACCTGTTGGAGCGCAGCCCAGGCGCGGGCCTGTGCATCGTCCAGGCCAGGTAACCCTTCAGTGGCGATGCGCCCGATGACCTGGGGTACACCCCCCAGGGTCAGCGGGATCACCGGTGCGGCGGGCAGTTCGTTCACCAAGCGGCTCCGGGGTGTGCGCGCTGCAGGGACTGCATTTCGGCCAGCAGGTAGCCCATGTGTTCGGAATGGACACCGCGGCGGCCGGTGCTGCGAAACGGTGTTTCACCGGGCGCCTGCAACTGTGCGTCCGCCAGCACGGCGCCCACTTCCGCTTCCCAGGCGGAACGCAGGGCGCTGGCACGCGGACCCAGTCCCGAGGCCGCGGCAGCTTCGTCGATGGCATCGTCCTCGAAGAGCTCGGGCACATAGGGCCACAGGCGCTGCACGGCACGCTGCATGCGCGCGTGGGACTCCTCGGTGCCATCCCCGAGGCGCACGACCCAATCGCCGTTGTGCTGCTGGTGGTAGCGCGCCTCCTTCACGGCCTTGGCGGCAATGGCGGCCAATTCCGAATCCGAGGACTGCACCAGATGCGTCCAGGCCTGCTTCAGCCAGGTGGCCACCATGAGGTTGCGCAGCACGGTGAAGGCGAAGTCACCCGGGCGGCTGCGCACATGCGCGGCATCGTCGGCCGTGTTGGGCAGCTCGCACAGCGTGGGGTTCAGAAAGTCCCGCTCCTCGCGCAGAAAGGCGAGCTGGTCTTCGTCATAGGCCTTGCCGCCCGCGCGCGCATGGAGCTGTCCCGCATGGGTGAGCAGCGCGCGCGCCTGGCCCACCAGGTCCAGGGACATGTTGGTCAGCGCAATGTCTTCTTCGAGGATGGGCGCGTGGCCACACCATTCGGACAAGCGCTGCGACAGGATGAGGGCCGTGTCGGCCAGGCGCAGCATGTACTGCACATCGGCCGAGGGCTTGAGGGTGATGGAGGTCATGGAAACTCGGGCCCGTTCACATGTGGTCGACCGAGTCCGGCAGCTTGTAGAAAGTGGGATGACGGTAGACCTTGTCTTCCATCGGGTCGAAATACATGTCCTTGTCACGCGGGTCGCTGGCGGTGATGTCGGTGGCCTTCACCACCCACACGCTGCAACCTTCCTGGCGTCGGGTGTAGACCTCGCGCGCCATCTGTACCGCCATCTGCGCATCGGGTGCATGCAGGCTGCCGCAATGCTTGTGGTCCAGCCCGGCGCGGCTTCGAACAAACACCTCCCACAACGGCCATTCTTGACTGGTGCTCATGCGGCCTCCTTCTTGGCTTCCTGTTTGCGCGCATGCGCCAGTGCGGCTTCGCGCACCCAGGCGCCTTCGTCCCAGGCCCGCACTCGGGTGGCCAGGCGCTCCTTGTTGCAGGGGCCGTTGCCCCCCACCACGTTCCAGAACTCGCTCCAGTCGATGGCGCCGAAATCGTGGTGGCCGCGTTCCTCATTCCACTTCAAGTCGGGGTCGGGCAGCGTCACACCCAACACCTTGGCCTGCTCCACCGCGGCGTCCACGAACTTCTGGCGCAGCTCGTCGTTGGAGACGCGCTTGATGCCCCAGCGCATGCCCTGCGCACTGTTGGGGCTGTCCGCGTCGTGCGGGCCGAACATCATGATGCTGGGCCACCACCAGCGGTTCACGGCGTCCTGCACCATGCCGCGCTGGCCGTCGGTGCCTTCGCGCATCATCGTCAGCAGCGCGTCGTAGCCCTGGCGCTGGTGAAAGCTTTCCTCGCGGCAGATGCGGATCATGGCGCGGGCATAGGGTGCGTAGCTGCAGCGGCAGATGGGCACCTGGTTCATGATGGCCGCGCCGTCCACGAGCCAGCCGATCACGCCCACATCGGCCCAGGTGAGCGTGGGGTAGTTGAAGATGGAGCTGTACTTGGCCTTGCCGCTGTGCAGCGCAGCCAACATCTGGTCGCGGCTGATGCCCAGGGTTTCGGCGGCGGAATAAAGGTACAGGCCGTGACCGGCTTCGTCCTGGATCTTGGCCAGCAGGATGGCCTTGCGCTTGAGCGTGGGGGCGCGCGTGACCCAGTTGCCCTCGGGCAGCATGCCCACGATCTCCGAGTGGGCGTGCTGGCTGATCTGGCGGATGAGCGTCTTGCGGTAGTCATCGGGCATCCAGTCCTTGGCCTCAATGAATTCACCGGCGTCGATGCGCTCGTCAAATCGCTCCTGCAGCACGGCCTCCTCGGCGGTGCGGATGGCCTTGCGGGCTTCTGGCGCCTGCGTATCCATGGATTGGGTGTACATGCGGATTCCTTCCCTGGTTTACTTCGGGCGGCGGTCGAACACGCGACGCGCCTTGCCCACTTCAATGCGCTGGATGCTGCCGGGGGCCAGCACCGCCACGCGGGTGGAGATGCCCACCAGCGTCTTGATGCGGTGGTTGACCCAGCGTGAAATCTCGTCAATCTGAGAACCTGCGAGACCACTGTGCTGGGGTTGCAGTTCGGTGCGCACCTCCACCTCGTCGAGGTGACCGTCGCGGCTGACATGGATCTCGTACTGACCCGACAGATGTTCGTGGGCCAGGATGATTTCCTCAATCTGCGTGGGGAACACGTTCACGCCGCGGATGATGAGCATGTCGTCGCTGCGGCCCACGATCTTGCCCATGCGCCGGAACGAGCGTGCCGTGGGCGGCAGCAGACGCGTGAGGTCGCGTGTGCGGTAGCGGATGATGGGCAGCGCCTCCTTGGTGAGCGAGGTGAAGACCAGTTCGCCTTCGGAGCCATCGGGCAGCACCTCGCCCGTCTCGGGGTCGATGATCTCGGGGTAGAAGTGGTCTTCCCAGATCACCGGGCCGTCCTGCGTTTCCACGCATTCGCTGGCGACACCCGGACCCATCACTTCGCTCAGGCCGTAGATGTCCACCGCCTTGATGTCGGCGCTCTTTTGAATTTCGGTGCGCATGGCTTCGGTCCACGGCTCGGCACCGAAGATGCCGATTTCCAAGGAGGACTCGCGCGGGTCCATGTCCATCTTGCGGAAGTGCTCGATGATCACCTGCATGTAGCTGGGCGTCACCATGATGACGCGCGGCTTGAAGTCGGTGATGAGCTGGATCTGCTTTTCGGTCTGGCCACCGCTCATCGGGATGACGGTGCAGCCCAAACGCTCCACACCGTAGTGCGCACCCAGGCCGCCGGTGAACAGGCCATAGCCGTAGGCCACATGCACGATGTCGCCGGGGCGCGTGCCGGCAGCGCGGATGGAGCGCGCCACCAGATCGGCCCAGTTCGAAATGTCCTGCTTCGTGTAGCCCACCACGGTAGGCTTGCCGGTGGTGCCCGACGAAGCATGAACGCGAACCACCTGGTCCCGCGGCACGGCAAACAGGCCGAAGGGATAGTGGTCGCGCAGGTCCTTCTTGGTGGTGAAGGGGAACTTGGCGAGGTCGCCGAGCTGCTTCAGATCTGAGGGGTGAACGCCCTTCTCGTCGAAGGCGCGGCGGTAATGGGGCACGTTGTCGTAGGCGTGCTGCAGCGACCAGCGCAGGCGCTGCAACTGAAGCGCCGCAATCTCGTCACGGCTGGCGCGCTCGATGGGGTCAAGCTCCTGGGGCGAGGGCGGGCGGACATCCACCATGGTGTTCGGGTCTCCTGTGATCCTGTGTTCTTGCGTTCTTCTGTGGCTTTGTCGGCGTGACGTACGACTTGTGCGTCACCCGCTCAAGGCAGCACCGGCTTGCCCTTCATCGTGTAGGACCGGCCGCGAAACAGCGCCAGGCGTTGCCCCTGCTGATTGCGCACTTCCACGTCATAGACGCCCGTGCGCGCGGTCTTGTTCTGCTCGGTGCAAACGGCGGTGAGCACGTCACCTTCACGGCCGGGCGCCACGATGCTCATGTCAAAGCCCGAGGCCACGGTGAGTTCGTTGTAGGCGTTGCAGGCAAAGGCGAAGGCGCTGTCGGCCAGGGTAGCGATGAAGCCGCCGTGGCAGGTGGCGTGCCCATTGAGCATCCAGCGCTGCACGGTCATGGTGGCCGTGGCACTGCCCGGGCCCACCTTTACGATTTCGATGCCCATGTGCCGCGTGGCGTGGTCATGCTCCAGCATGGCGGCGCGCACGCGCTCGGCCGTGGCTTGTGCGGCCGCGGGGTCTTGGGGCGAAGTGGAGGTCATGACGGCACCGATGCGGGTCAACGGTCACTGAACACTGGCGCACGTTTGGCCAAAAAGGCGGCAACGCCTTCCTGGTAATCATGCGCGGCGGACAACTGGGCCTGAAGGCGCCCTTCTTCGCCGAGAGCGGAATCCAGATCCAGGTGCTGCGCGGCATCGATGGCCATGCGCGTGGCCACCAGCGCCCGAGTGGGCATGGCGGCCAGCCGAGCAGCCAGGGCCTGTGCGGCGGTCATCAATTCGGCGTCGGGCATGCACTGCCAAATCAAGCCCATGGCCTTGGCCTGCGCGGCGCTGAGTTTGTCCGCTGTGAGTGCAAGGCCCAGGGCGTTGGCACGGCCCACCAATCGCGGCAGCAACCATGTACCGCCGCAATCGGGCACCAGGCCAATCTTGGCGAAGGCTTGGATGAAGGAAGCCGATTCGGCCGCCAACACAAGGTCACAGCCGAGGGCCAGGTTGGCACCGGCACCGGCGGCCACACCATTCACCGCGGCCACCACCGGCACCGGCATCTGCCGCACCTGCAAGGCCAAGGGCTTGTAGTGTTCGGCCACCAGATCACCCACGCCAGGGGCACCGGCACCCACCACCTCAGCCAGGTCCTGGCCCGCGCAGAAACCGCGACCGGCACCGGTGAGCACCACGCAGCGCACGCTGGCCGTGGCCGCGGCTTGCGCCAAGGCCTGACGCAGGGCTTCATGCATGGCCACGGTGAAGCTGTTGAGGGCCTGCGGACGGTTGAGCGTGATGGTGCGAACCGCGCCCTCATCGCGCACCAGCACGGGGGAATCAGGCTGCAAGTGGTCGAAGTGGGACGCGCTCATGGTGAAACTCTTGCGTGACGGGTTCTTGTGCGAAGTCGGCTGGCATCGTATAGTTTACCGACCGGTCGGTCAACTAATAAATTCACTATGCCCTGCTACTCCCTGGACGGCTTGTCGCCCGCCGTGCACCCCAGCGCCTTCGTTCACCCCAGCGCCGAACTGATCGGCGACGTGTGGGTGGGTGCGAACTGCTACATCGGCCCGCTGGCCAGCCTGCGTGGCGACTTCGGCCGCATCGTGGTGCGTGAAGGCGCCAATGTGCAGGACACCTGCGTGATGCACGCCTTCCCGGGCAAGGACTGCGTGGTGGAGGTGGACGGCCACATCGGCCATGGGGCCGTGCTGCACGGCTGCACGGTGGGCCGCAATGCGCTGGTGGGCATGAACGCGGTGGTGATGGATGCGGTGGAGGTGGGCGAGTCCAGCATCGTGGCCGCGGGCGCGTTTGTGCGCGCGGGCATGAAGGTGCCGCCGCGTTCGCTTTTGGTGGGGTCACCGGCGCGCGTGGTGCGAGAACTCTCGGATGACGAGGTGCGTTGGAAGGGCCAGGGCACGCAGGTCTACCAGGCCCTTGCGCGCCGCTGCCGGGCCAGCCTGGTGCCGGTGCAGCCCCTGACGCAGGCCGACGAAGGGCGGGCGCGTTTCACGCCCGCACAACTCACCGCGGGCGTGGCTGAAGCGGAGATGGGCTTGAAGCCGTTGGTGGAAGTGAAGAAGGGCTGAAGCGCGCTGAATACGGTCAGTACAGCGCCCACACCAGCCCGAGCGACAGCGTTGGGAAGAACAGCATCAGCAGCAGCCGAAGCACGTCCCAGGCCAGGAAGGGCAACACGCCCTTGTAGGTTTCGCTCATCGGCACCTCGCGCGCGAGGTTGTTGACCACATACACGCACAGGCCCACGGGCGGCGCGGTCATGCCGATGCCCACCGTCATCAGCACGAGGATGCCGAACCAGATGGCCTTCATCTCCGGTGTGAGGCCCCAGAGGTCCAACCCCATGATGGTGGGGAACAGCACGGGGATGGTCAGCAGCATCATCGACAACTCGTCCATGACGCAACCCAACAAGACATAGAAGGCCAGCACCGCGCCCACGATGAGCAGAGGCGAGATGTGCAACGTGCCGACCCAAGAGGCCAGCGCGGCAGGCAACTGCGTCAGGGCCAGGCTGGCGTTCATCATGTCCGCGCCCAGGAAGATGAGGAAGACCATGGCGCTGGTCTCTGCCGCACCCAGGAAGCTGCGCTGCATGCCGGCCCAGTCCAGTTCACGCCGCACCACGCCCAGCACGAAGGTGGCCACCGCGCCCACAGCCGCGCCCTCGGTGGGCGAGAACACGCCCCCGTAGATGCCGCCGAACACCAACAGGAACACGAGCACGATCGGCCAGATGCCGACCACGGCCCGCGCGCGTTCGGCCCAGCCCACGGCCGGCGTGGAGGGCGCCAATTCAGGCTGCGCCCGCGTGATGAGCGCCAGCACCACGATGTAGCCGAACATGGCCAAGAGGCCCGGCACCATGGCGGCGGCAAAGAGCTTGGCGATGTTCTGCTCGGTGAGGATGGCGTAGACCACCAGGGGCACCGAAGGCGGAATGAGGATGCCCAGCGTGCCGCCCGTGGCCAGCGTGGCCGTGCTCAGGCGCCCTGCGTAGCCGTGGGCCTTCATCTGCGGATAGGCCACCTGCGTGATGGTGGCGGCCGTGGCCACCGAAGAGCCACAGACCGCGCCAAACGCCCCCGCGGCCAGGATGGAGGCCATGCCCAGCCCGCCCCGGATGTGACCTACCAGGGAGGCGGCAGCACGGAACAGCGCGCGGCTCAGACCACCTTGCGTGGCGAACTGGCCCATCAGCAGGAACAGGGGAATCACGCTGAGGTCATAGACCGTCAGGCGCGCCACAGACGCACCCTTGAGGTGATTCAGCAGCGCCGATTCATTGGTGAGGGCCCAGTAGCCCAAGGCACCCGGAATGAACATGGCCACGGCAATCGGCATGCGCACGGCCATCAGCAGCAGCATGCCGCCGAACATCAACAAGCCGATCGCGGCGCCACTCATCGTCAGTCCGGGGAAGCGGAGTTCAAGCCGACCGACACGCGATGCCCGGCCGACAACAACACGGCCTGCCAGAAGGCGACCAGGGAACTCAAGAGCAGACCCGGCGCCAAGCCCGCATAGGCCCACCACATGGGCAGGCCCAGGATCATGGTCTGCTCAAACGCGTCCGCCACGGACAGGGCGCCCACCACCGTGCGCCAGGCCAACAGCAGCCCCATCACCGCCATCAGCACGCAGCCGACCGCGTCCAGCAGCCACTGCGTGCGCTCGGGCAGGCGCTGGGTGAAGAAGTCCACGATGATGTGGCCGCGCTGCAATTGGCACCAGGGCAGGCACAGCGAGATGGACAGCGCGATGCCCATCTGCGTGATCTCGACATCGCCCATCACCGGGCGGCTGAACAGGTAGCGCCCTGCAATGCTCCACACCGCGATGGTCGCCACCGCCAGGGCGACCAACGCACCCGCCAGGGCGAACCAACGCGACAGGCGCCGCAACAGCAGATGCATGCGAGAACGTCAGCAGATTGGCTTCAAGCGCGGGGCAACTCCACTCACTTGCGGAAGCGGGCCAGCAGTTCGCGCGCCTCGGCCAGCAGGGCTTTGCCATTGGCGCCACGCTTGTCCATGTCCGCGGTCCAATCGTCGTACAGGGGCGCGGACGCCTTGACCCAGTTGTCCAGTTCAGACCCCGGGATCGTGTAGAAGGTGTTTCCACGGTCCTGAGCCGCCTTGCGGCCGGCGGCCTGGCTGTTGTCCCAGATCTTGCCGATCTGCTGCGAAAGCCCCGCGCCGCTGTTGTTGTCGATCACCTTCTTCAGGTCGGCCGGCAGGCTGTCGTACTTGGCCTGGTTCATGGCGAACACGAAGACGGCGCTGTAGAGCGCCGGACGAGAGGGGTCGGTCTCGCTGTGGAACTTCACCATCTCATGCAGCTTGAGCGAGGGCATCACTTCCCAGGGCAGCAGGAAACCGTCGATGGTGCCCTTGCTGACCGCATCGGGAATGGCCGGCAGCGGCATGCCCACCGGCGTGGCGCCGAGGGACGCCAGCAGCTTGTTGGTCTGCCGCGTCGGCGCGCGCATCTTCAGGCCCTTGAAGTCGGCCAAGGTCTTCACCTGGCGACCGTTGGTGTGCACATAGCCTTCGTCGTGCACCCAGGTGGCCAGCA
>JAIYCN010000043.1 GCA_027487995.1 Rubrivivax sp.
CTTGCCACAGGGCCTGGTCATAGCCGCCCAGCGGGCTGCCGCGGTAGCCACTGACGAAGCCGGCGGTGTTCAGGCCAGCCAGGGCGTCGCGCTGGCGCTGCAGCATGGGCAGGCGCACCAGGGCCTGCACTCCACTCATGAAGGCACGGCCTTCAGAGAGCGTGTACTTGTCGTCCAGCGATACGGACTGCAGGGCGCGCAGGACATCGGCGCTCAGGGGTGCGTTCATGGGACCTCCAGAGATGAACCGCGGAAGTCTAGGGCGGATTGAGGGACAGATGTTTGCGATTCGTGCCCAGTTCTTGGGATGAATGGAAAGAGAATTGCGCGTATCCTGCATTTTCTGAAATTAGGAGCATTCCTGCCATGCTGGACCGATACGATCTGGCCATCCTCGATGAATTGCAGAACGACGGGCGCTTGACCAATGCCGAACTGGCAACCCGCGTGGGTCTGTCGGCCGCACCATGCTGGCGGCGGGTGCGGGCTCTTGAAGAGGCCGGCTACATCACCGGCTATCGCGCGGTGATCGACCGGCATCGCATCGGTCTGGGTGTGCTGGCCTTCGTGCGGCTGGACGCCCTGCGCAACACGGCCGAGCTCACACGTGAAATGGAAGACGCCATCCGCGGCATCCCGGAAGTGGTGGGCTGCCACTACATCAGCGGCACGGGCACCTTCGAGCTCCAGGTGGTCAGCCCCGACCTGGAGGCGTTCTCGCAGTTCGCCCGAACGGTGCTGCTGAACCTGCCCAATGTGAAGGACCTGCAGACCAGCTTCTCCCTGGGGGAGGTGAAGGCCGGTGGGGCCTTTCCCTTGGACCATCTGCGGCGGGGGCGGACCAAGCGCGAGGGCTGATGGAACACGGGGTGCACCAACTTGGGAGTTGATGTTTGTCCATGACAAAACGGGTGCATGGGTAATGGCTTGAATGCACCAAAGGGGTGCAACAAGGAGGTGTGATGCCCGTCTAAAGGGTGGCCCGGGTCTTGCGATTGGGTGGATGAGTCTGTGTTGTCCAACCCGATCCGAATTCAGGAGCCCCCCATGAGCCGTGATGCCGATGACCGCCTGACCCCCGAGTCCGAAGGCCGGTACTTCAAGCCCTTTGACGCCGACCAGCCTCTGCTGGCCCGCTGCGGATGCGGCAAGGACCACACGGTAGCTGAACACCAGGCCGAGGCGTCGGCTCAGGGAGCCCTGCTTTCCTCCGCCACTGTGTCTCCCGAGCGGGACCTGGAGCGCTTTTCGGCGGAGTTCATCGAGGCCTCGCTGGTCAAGGCCATCTTCCCGCACGAGCCCACGCGGCGCTCCTTGATCAAAGCCATCGGCGCCGGCACCTTGCGTGCGGCCGTGGCCGCGGCGCTCCCGGCTGGCGCTTTGGGTGCCATGCAGGCCATGGCGCAGGAAAAGAAGCCGCTGGAGAAGAAGGACCTGAAGGTCGGCTTCATCGCCATCACCTGTGCCTCGCCGCTCATCATGGCCGACCCCTTGGGCTTCTATCGCAAGGAAGGCTTGAACGTCCAACTCAACAAGACGGCCGGCTGGGCGCTGATCCGCGACAAGGTGCTCAACAAGGAATACGACGCTTCGCACTTCCTGTCGCCGATGCCGCTGGCCATTTCCTTGGGGCTGGGTTCCACCCAGACGCCGATGAACGTGGCCACCATCCAGAACATCAACGGGCAGGCCATCGTGCTGGCCAACAAGCACAAGGGCAACCGCGACCCGAAGAATTGGAAGGGCTTCAAGTTCGCCGTTCCCTTCGACTACAGCATCCACAACTTCCTGCTGCGCTACTACCTGGCCGAGCACGGCATCAACCCCGACACCGACGTGCAGATCCGTGTGACGCCGCCGCCGGAGATGGTGGCCAACCTGCGTGCGGGCAACATCGATGGCTTCCTTGGCCCCGATCCCTTCAACCAGCGCGCGGTGTTTGATGAGGTGGGCTTCATCCACATCCTGTCCAAGGAAATCTGGGACGGCCACCCCTGCTGCGCCTTCGGCGTGCCCACCGAATTCATCCAGCAGAACCCGGCCACATTTGCCGCCCTGTATCGCTCGGTGCTCACCGCTGCGGCCATGGCGCGTGACCCCAAGAATCGCGAACTGATCGCCAAGGTGATCTCGCCGGCGCAGTACCTGAACCAGCCCGAGGCAGTGCTGAACCAGGTGCTCACCGGCACCTTCGCCGATGGCCTGGGCAATGTGCGCAAGGTGCCCGAGCGCGCCGACTTCGACCCGGTGCCTTGGCATTCGATGGCGGTGTGGATGCTCACGCAGATGCAGCGCTGGGGCTACCTCAAGGGCGACGTGAACTACAAGCAGATCGCCGAGCGCGTGTTCCTCATGACCGATGCAGCCAAGCACATGAAGGACCTGGGGCAGCCGGTGACGCCGGCCTCGGCGGGCTATCGCAAGTTCAAGGTCATGGGCAAGGACTTCGACCCGGCCAAGGCGGCGGAATACGCCAAGAGCTTCCCGATCAACAAGATGGGCTGAGGTCCCGCGGGGCGCTGACGGAGAACAACGATGAAGTCCTTGCTGAATTCCATGCAGGCCCGTGCGGCGCTGTTGTCCTTGCTGATGCTGCTGACGATGCTGGCCTTGTGGCACGCCAGCACCGCCCCGCGCGCCGTGGTTGCGGCGCCGGCGGCGGCCGTGCAACTCACGCCCGAGCAGATCGAGTACGCCAAGCTCATGGGCAAGGATCCCGTTGCCTTGGCTGCGGGCGCCCCGGCGCAGAAGTCCGACGGCTTTCCCACGCCGATGCAGATGGGCCAGGCCATCATGACCAACCTGGCCGATCCCTTCTACGACAACGGCCCCAACGACAAGGGCATCGGCATCCAACTGGCCCATTCCCTGGGCCGTGTGGGCCTTGGCTTCCTGATTGCCGCGGCCGTGGCCATTCCCCTGGGCTTCCTCATCGGCATGAGTCCCCTGGTCTACAAGGCGCTCGATCCCTTCATCCAGGTGCTCAAGCC
>JAIYCN010000213.1 GCA_027487995.1 Rubrivivax sp.
CGCGCCGGCCTGGCCGAACGCGACCGCCGCGTGCTGAAGGCCTGCTCCGCACACGGCATTCCCTTGGCCGTGAGCATGGCCGGGGGCTATGGGCTTCGCATCGAAGACACGGTGGACGTGCACGAGCAGACCTTGTCCCTGTGCCTGGGGCATTGGCGTGATTGGCAGGAGGTGGGCCGCCGCCGATCAATGGAACAATCACCGGCATGACCGCCCACCGTCCGTCTGCTGAACCTCGAGAGGCCTTTGCGCATCTCAGCGGCATCACGACCCGTTGGGGCGACAACGACGTGTACGGTCATGTCAATAACGTCGTGTACTACAGTTGGTTCGACACGGCCGTCAACCGCTACCTCATCGAATCCGGTGCGCTGGATATCCACCAAGGCGAGGTGATTGGCCTTGTCGTGGAAACCCAGTGCCATTACTTTGCACCCTTGGCCTTCCCGCAATCCGTCGATGCCGGCATTCGCGTCGCACACCGCGGCCGTTCCAGCGTGCGCTATGAAGTCGGACTCTTCGCCCAGGGCGAACCTCTGTGCGCGGCCCGAGGACATTTCGTCCACGTCTATGTAGACCGGTCCACGCGTCGTCCCGTATCCGCGCTGCCGCCTGCGTTGGGGGCAGCCCTGGACCGCATCACCCTTTCACCAATCCCCACCACGCCATGAGCTTCATCCCCAACCCCCAGCATCTGCCCGCCGTGACGCCCACCACCACGCAGGCCGCGGAAGACGCCATCATCTCCCGCCGCTCGGTGCGGGCCTACCTGGACAAGCCTGTGCCTCGGGAGATGATCGAACGGGTGCTGAATCTGGCGGCTCGCGCTCCTTCGGGTACCAATACCCAGCCCTGGAAGGTCACGGTGCTCACCGGCGCGTCCAAGCAGGCCCTCACGGACAAGATATTGGCCGCCTACAACAATGCCGAGGAGCGGGCGCAGCACACCGAGGCCTATGACTACTATCCCGCCCAGTGGGTGTCGCCCTACATCGACCGCCGCCGCAAGATCGGCTGGGACATGTATGGCCTGCTGGGCCTGACCAAGGACAACAAGGCCGGCATGCACGAGCAGCATGCACAGAACTACCGTTTCTTCGGCGCACCCGTGGGCCTGATGTTCACGATCGACAAGGTGATGGGCAAGGGCAGCTGGGTGGACTACGGCATGTTCCTGCAGACCCTGATGCTGGCCGCGCGCGCCCATGGGCTGGACACCTGCCCGCAGGCCGCGTTCAACCAGTTCCACCGCATCATCATGCCCCACATCGGCGCCGGGCCTGATGAAGAACTCATCTGCGGCATGTCGCTGGGCTATGCGGACAACACGCCGCCCGTGGCGCAGCTCAAGACGGAGCGCGAGTCGGCCGCCAACTTCACCCGCTTCATGGAGTAAGCCATGAGGGTGGCAGTCAAACAGGTACGCGCAGGGTCTGGCGCCGGTCCTCGCGCTCTGCTGCGCGTGGCCGCGGTCTTGGGTCTGGCGATGGGTGCGGCCAGCGCCCAGGCCGCCGACATCGACGGCGCCCAGCTCTCGGCGTGGTGGGGCATCCCCTTTGCTGGCATGCTGTTGTCCATCGCCATCATGCCCCTGGCGATTCCCAACATCTGGCACCACCACTTCGGCAAGATCGCCGCAGGCTGGGCGCTGGCCTTCCTGCTGCCCTTTGCCGCCGTCTTCGGCTTCGGTGCCGCTTCCGGCGCCGTGGTGCATGCCCTACTGGCCGAGTACATCCCCTTCATTGCGCTGCTGACGGCACTCTTCACCGCGGCCGGTGGCATCTACGTGCGGGGCAACCTGCACGGCAGCCCGCTGACGAACATGAAGATCATGGGCGTGGGGGCGGTGCTCGCCAGCCTCATGGGCACCACAGGCGCGTCCATGCTGCTCATCCGCCCGCTCATCCGTGCCAATGACAACCGCAAGCACGTGGCGCACGTGGTGGTGTTCTTCATCTTCATCGTCAGCAACGCCGGCGGCTCGCTGACGCCGCTGGGCGACCCGCCGCTGTTCCTGGGCTTCCTCAAGGGTGTGGACTTCTTCTGGACCGCCACCACCATCTTCCCCGAAACGCTGTTTCTGGTCGGATCCTTGCTGGGTATCTTCTATGTGATCGACAGCTGGTTCTACAAGAAGGAAGGTGTCTTGCCCATGGACCCCACTCCGGATGATGAGAAGTTCGGTCTGGACGGCATGATCAATTTCCTGCCGCTGTTGGCGGTGGTGGCGCTGGTCCTGATGAGCGGCACCTGGAAGCCGGGCATCGCCTTCAACATCCTGGGCACCGAGGTGGAACTGCAGCAGATCGTGCGCGACGTCCTGTTGGTGGTGGTGGTGTTCCTTTCGCTGAAGATCACCCCGGCGGGCGTGCGCGAAAAGAACCAGTTCTCCTGGGCGCCCATGCAGGAAGTGGCCAAGCTCTTCATCGGCATCTTCCTCACCATGATTCCCGTGCTGGCCATGCTGCGGGCGGGTGAGGCGGGCGCCTTCGCGGCGGTGGCCCGCGCCGTCACCGGCCCTGATGGCCAGCCCTTGCCCTGGGCCTACTTCTGGTTCAGCGGTGCCTTGAGCTCGTTCCTGGACAACGCGCCCACCTACCTGGTCTTCTTCAACCTGGCCGGTGGAGACCCGGCCGTCCTGATGACCACGCTGAGCGCCACATTGGCGGCCATCTCCGCGGGCTCGGTCTTCATGGGCGCCAACACCTACATCGGCAACGCACCCAACTTCATGGTCAAGGCCATTGCCGAAGATCGCGGCATCCGCATGCCCAGCTTCTTTGGCTACATGCTGTGGAGCGGCGCGGTGCTGTTGCCGCTGTTCGTGGTCATGACCTTCATCTGGTTCCGTTGAACCCCAACCGAAAGCTTCTCCCATGAGCAAACCCAAGCTGCTGGTGGCCCGGCGCATCTTCGACGAGACGCTGTTGGCGCTGCGGGCCCACTTTGATGTGGAGGACAACCCATCCGACACCGTGTGGTCGCCCGCAGAACTGGCCCAGCGCCTTTCCGGCAAGGACGCAGCCTTCATCACCGGCAGCGAGCGCATCGACGAAGCCCTGCTGCAGGCCTGTCCTCAACTGCGCATGGTCGCCACCATGTTCGTGGGCTACAACAACATCGATGTGCCGGCCTGCACCCGCGCCGGCGTGCTGGCCAGCTACTCGCCCGAGGTGCTCACCGAAACCACGGCCGACATGGGCTTCATGCTCATGATGGCCGCCGCGCGGCGCTTGTCCGAGAGCGAGCATTTCCTGCGCAGTGGGCAGTGGGACCGCTGGACCATCGACCTGCTGGCCGGGTGTGACGTGCACGGCAGCACGCTGGGCATCCTGGGCATGGGCCGCATCGGTCAGGCCATTGCCAAGCGCGGCGTACACGGGTTTGGCATGAAGGTGGTCTATCACAACCGTTCGCGCTTGGATGAGGCCAACGAGGCCGCGCTGGGTGGCGCGCAGTGGGTGAGCAAGGAAGACCTTCTGCGCGGCTGTGACCACCTGGTGATCGTGGTGCCGTATTCGGCCCAGACCCACCATGCCATCGGCGCAGCCGAGCTGGCGATGATGAAGCCCACGGCCACCCTCACCAACATCGCCCGGGGCGGTGTGGTGGACGACGCGGCGCTGGCGCTGGCCCTGAAGAACCGCGTGATTGCGGCGGCCGGTCTGGATGTGTATGAGGGCGAACCGAAGGTGCATCCGGGTCTGCTGGAAGTGCCCAATGTGGTGCTGGCACCGCACATCGGCAGCGCCACGCTGGCCACGCGCCGGGCCATGGCCGACTTGGCGGCAGCCAACCTGATCGAGGCCTTCTCGGGCCGCACGCCACCCACGCCCATCAACGAGGAACTGTTGCCGCAGTGGCTCAGCCGGTGAGCCACCCGGCGGGCAGACTGGTCGCATGAACGATCTTTCCATTTGGTTCCTGGTGGTGGTGGCCTCACTGGCTGCCGTGGTGGTGAGTCTGGCGGTGGCGCTGGTCCGGTCAGCCCGTCGCCCGGATGACGACACCCTGGCGCCCCGCGTGGCCGAACTGGTGCTGGCCCAGCAGCGGCCGCTGCAGGAATCCCTGGAGCGGGCTTTGCGCGACGAACTGCAGCGCACCGCCCAAGGCCAGCGCGCCGACATGGCCCAGGCTCAGCAGTCCTTGTTGCAGCAGGGCAGCGAGGTGGCCCGCATTCAGAACGAACAGATTGACGGCTTCCGCCTTCAGCTGGGTGCCGTGCAGCAGGCGCTCAGCAGTGGCCTGCAGCAGCAGTCGGCCCACCAGAGCGAGGCGCTGCAGCGCGTCTCTGATTCGCTCGCCCAGCAGTTGCGCACACTGGCAGCTAACAACGATGCCCGTTTGTCGGAGATGCGCGCCCAGGTGGAAACCCGCTTGGCGGCCCTGCAGGAAGGCAACGAGAAGAAGCTGGAGCAGATGCGCCAGACCGTGGATGAAAAGCTCCACGCCACGTTGGAACAGCGTCTGGGTGAAAGCTTCAAGCAGGTGGCCGAGCGATTGGAGCAGGTGCACCGGGGGCTGGGCGACATGCAGGTCCTGGCCCGCGATGTGGGCTCGCTCAACAAGGTGCTCACCAATGTGAAGACCCGGGGCATCCTTGGGGAGGTGCAACTGGGCGCCTTGCTGGAGCAGGTGTTCACGGTGGAGCAGTACGCCTGCAACGTCGAAGTGGTGCCCAACAGTGGCGCCCGCGTGGAGTTCGCCATCCGGCTGCCCCAACGTGCGGGCGTGCAGGGCGCGGGGCAGGGCACGGGTGTCGGCTTGGACGGCACGGCGCCCACCTGGCTGCCCATCGACGCCAAGTTCCCCCGCGAGGACTACGAGCGCTTGATCGAAGCGCAGGAGCGCAGCGATGCGGCCGCGGTGGAGGCAGCATCCAAGGCGCTGGAGCAGCGCATTCGGCTGGAGGCCCGCAGCATCCGCGAGAAATACATCGCCGCGCCCTACACCACGGATTTCGCCATCCTCTTCCTGCCCACGGAAGGGCTTTATGCAGAAGTGCTGCGCAGGCCCGGTCTGATGCAGGCCCTGCAGATGGAGCACCGCATCATCCTGGCAGGCCCCACCACGCTGCTGGCCATGCTCAACAGCGTGCAGATGGGCTTTCGCACGCTGGCACTGGAGCGTCGCAGCGCCGAGGTCTGGGAGGTGCTCGGCGCGGTCAAGACCGAGTTCGGCAAGTTCGGTGAGGTGTTGGCCAAAACTCAGAAGAAGCTCCAGGAGGCGTCCAACACCATCGAAGCGGCTGCCGTGCGCACGAGGGCGATGGGACGCAAGCTGCAGGAGGTGGAAGCCTTGCCTGACAACAGTGCGCGCGACGTGATTGGCCTTCCCATGGACGAAGACAGCGAGACAGCGGAAGGCACCCCACCCGCGTGAGCCCCGCTGCCCCACGCCTGCCCACCACCTTCGTCTGGCTGATCACGGGGCTGATTGCGCTGCACGCCTGCATGGCCGCTACCCGTGTGGTGGCCAGCCTGTGGGTGTTGCGCGAAGGGTATGACGAGCGGATGGTGGGCTTCATCATCAGCCTTTTCGCCGTGGCGCCCATCCTGCTGTCCATGTGGGCCGGGCGCTTGGCGGACCGGCATGGGCTTCAGCGTCCGGTGCGGCTGGCCACGGTCATGGGTTTGGTGGGCACAGGCACGGTCGCCCTGCAGCCCGATTTGTGGACGGTCGGGCTGGCCAGCCTTCTCACGGGGGGCGCCCTCAGTCTTGCGGCCGTGGCCATTCAGCGTGAAGCCGGGCAGTTGGCCCATCTGGGGCATGACCTCAAGCGGATCTTCAGTTGGGTGGCCCTGGGCCCGGCGCTGTCCAATGTCATCGCACCGCTGGCCTCAGGTTTCATCATTGACCATGCCGGCATCCGCTGGGCGTTTGCGGCCTGTGTGTTGTTGCCACTGTTGGCGTATGCGCTGCTTTCGCGTGTGGGGCGGCGGTTGGGTGGCCATGCGGCGCAACTCTCTGGACACGCCGCAGTGAATATTCAAGCGGATGCGGTGGTCACCACCGCTCTGGAGCCTTCACCCACTGTGGCATCCACAGCCGTTCAGCCGTCACCCAGTCACGCCAGCGCGTGGGAGCTCCTGCGCTCTGCACCCCTGCGCATCCTGCTGCTGTTGAACCTGGCCATGGCTGCAGCCTGGGACGCCCACACCTTTGCCGTGCCGGTGGTGGGGCACCTGCGCGAAATGAGCGCTTCCGAAATCGGCATGGTCTTCGCGGCCTTCGCGGTGGCCGCCACCGCGGTGCGCCTGTTCATCGTGGGCGCAGCGTCCCGCATCCAGGAAGCGCTGATGCTGCGGGGTGCCATGGCATTGGCCGCGGCGGTGCTG
The DNA here is from genome assembly GCA_027487995.1 of Rubrivivax sp. Classification (GTDB taxonomy): domain Bacteria; phylum Pseudomonadota; class Gammaproteobacteria; order Burkholderiales; family Burkholderiaceae_C; genus RFTU01. Next base: position 6,339 of record JAIYCN010000213.1, read on the forward strand.
GTGGTGTATGTCTGGCTACCCGGCCTGACTGGCCTGATGGTGGGCTCGGCCCTATTGGGCTTGGCGCTGGGCTCGGTGCAGCCCATGGTCTTGTCCATGCTGCACCAAGTGACGCCCCAAGACCGCCAGGGTCAGGCCCTGGGGCTGCGAATGACCGTCACCAACGCCGCCACCGTGGGCATGCCCATGCTCTACGGCTTCATGTCGGCCACGATCACCACCGCCGCCCCCATGTGGATGATGGCCGCGTTGCTGCTGTTGGCCCAGCGCCCGGCCATGGGGCTGGCCGAACGGGTGCAAGAGGGCGCGATTCGGCCCTGAAGGAAGCTGACGTCGGGCCTGAAGACTCTCTTCAGCGATGAAGGCAACGTCTCAACCGGCCATGCCCTGATGGCGCAGCAGCGCGTCAATCGACGGCTCCCGACCACGGAAGGCCTTGAAGTTCTCGATGGCCGGGCGTGAGCCTCCGCGCTCAAACACTTCCGTGCGCAAGCGCCGACCCGTGGCCACGCTCAGGGGCTCGGTCTCCTCGAAGGCACTCCAGGCATC
>JAIYCN010000175.1 GCA_027487995.1 Rubrivivax sp.
AAGCAGCGCGTGAACGTGCTGCTGATTCCGAACCCGCATCTGCAGACGCCGAACTACAGGCTGGAGCGGCTGCGTCACGACGACCCGCGCCTGGAGTCGTTCCGCGCCTCGTACACCATGATCGAGGAGCCTTCGGACGAAGTGGCGGTCACACGCCGCGAGAAGGCCAAGGCCAAGCAGGAGCCGGTCATCAAGGGCGTGGTGCGGGATGAGCCTGCCCCAGTGGCCGAGGTGGCCGCTGAATCAACGGCGGCAGCCGGTACCGCACGTGCCGACGTCAAGCCTGCGGGGCGTGCAACGGTGGCAGCGGAATCGGTTGCCAAGCCCGGTGGGGCAGCGACTCCAGCACCCGACGCGGCTTCGTCGGGTGGGTTCTTCGGCTGGATCAAGCGCATGTTCGGTGGCGCGCCTGCGGCTGCCCCGGCTCCTGCCGTCAGCCCCGCTGCGGCTGCCCCGGTTGGCGAGACCGCCACCGGTGCCGGCTCGCGCGACCGCAAGGAAGGCCGTGATGGCCGACGCGGTGGGCGTGGTGGTGAGGGCCGACGCGGTGGACGCGATGGTCGAAATGAAGGTCGCGGTGAAGGCGGTGACGCACACAAGGCCAAGACCGAAGGCCGCGAGTCCCGTGAATCCCGAGAGCCGCGCGAACCCCGCGAAGGCCGGGAAAGCCGCGAGGGCCGTTCCGACCAGCGGCGCCAGGACAGCCGCCGGGAGGCAGCACGCGACGGCGCACCCGAGGCCGTGCGTGAAGGCGAGGAGGCCCGCAGCACCGAACGTCGCGAGCGCCGTGACCGCCGTGGCGAGCGGCGTGGTGAGGCGCGGGCCGAGGCCACGGATGAGTCCAATCTCCAGACGTCCCTCACCCAAGAGAACATCGCTGCCACGGGCAGCGGTGATGTGGGCACTCTGAGCCCGATGGCCCAAGGCCCGGAGGTGGCCGGTGGCGAACGCCCCGACGCAGGTGATGGCGGTGAAGGCCGTCGTCGTCGCCGCCGTGGCGGCCGCGGCCGCGGTCGGGATGGTGCAGAGGGCTCGACCGAACTGGGTGCCGACCAGGGCTCAGACCAGGGCGCGGAAGGTCAGTACGGTCTGACGGCTGCAGCGGCCGAGCACACCTCGGTATCGGAGTCGGTTGCGCCGCCACCGGCGTGGTCGAGCGAGGCGTCAACCGGAGCCGAGGCAGTGGCTCCGGTGCCGGCCGCAAGCGTTTCCGTGGATGCGACCGTCGCGCCCGTGGCGGCGGAAGCACCGCAGGCTGCATCGTCGGCACATGCGCCGGCACCGGCGCCTGCAACCGCAGCCCCCTTCGTGCTGCCCGTGGACACGCTTCAGGCCTTGGCTGCGCAAGCGGGCCTGCAGTGGGTGCATTCCGACGCCGGCAAGGTGCAGGCCGCGCAAGAGGCGATTGCGAACACGCCCAAGCCTGTGCATGTGCCGCGCACGCCCAAGCCGCGCGCGGTGGTGGATGAAGGCCCGCTGGTTCTGGTCGAGACCCGCAAGGACCTCAGCCAGGTGCGGATGCCATTCGATCAGGCCTGATCAGGGTTGATCAGCCTTGAGCGGGCTCCGCATTCGGTGCGGAGCCCGGCTTGGCCACCAGCAGCATGGACAGCCCGCCCAGGAAGATCAGCGCACCGGCCAACAGGATGGCATTGCGAGAGTCGCCACCCAGCCAGGCCTTGTAGTACAGCGGCATCGTGGCCATCTGGATCAGCATGGGAATCACGATGAACATGTTGAAGATGCCCATGTACACACCCGTGCGCTCGGGCGGCACTGAACTGGCCAGAATGGCATAGGGATTACCCATCAGGCTGGCCCAGCCCAGGCCCACGCCGATCATGGGCACGAACAGCAGCCATTGGTTCTGGATGAAGGGCAGGCACATCATGCCGATGCCGGCCAAAGCCATGCACACCACGTGCACATTGCGCGGGCTGTGCCGGCGCGCAAAGGGCACCAGCATGAACGCCGTGACGAAGGCCACCGCGTTGTAGAAGCCACCAATTTGCCCGTTGATGAGCACAGCGTCGCGAAAACCGGTGCTGGAAGGGTCCGTCGTATCGAAGAGCGATCGTGCCAGCGAATAGGCGATGTACTGCCAGTAGGTGCTCAAGCCGTACCAGACGAAGAACATCATCAGGCCCATCTGGCGCATGGCCGGCGGCATCTCTCGGATGGCCTGCCAGATTTCGTGCAGGGTGGCGCCGATGCCCGAGGGCTTGCGCTTGATTTCCTCGATCTGCTCGGGCGTGAGCGGCAGTTCCTTGACGCGCATCACCGAGAACAGGATGGTGCTGATGGACAGCACCGCACCGATCATGAAGGCGATCTTGGTGATGACGGGGATGTTGTTCTCGTCGACCAGGTCCTTGTTGACGCCGAACCCATAGACGAGGATGGACGGCGCCAGATAACTGAGCGTCTGCGCCAGCCCGGTGAAGGCGGCTTGGCAGAGGTAGCCAAGGGAGTGCTGGCTGCCATCCAGTCGATCGCCGACGTAGGCCCGGTAGGGTTCCAGCGTCACGTTGTTGGCCGCGTCCAGGATCCACAGCAGGCTGGCCGCCATCCACAGCGCGCTGCTGTAGGGCATGGCCAGCAGGCACAGCGAGCACAGGACGGCACCGATGAGAAAGAACGGTGTGCGACGCCCGAAACGCGAAGTGGTGCGGTCGCTCATCGCGCCCACGATGGGCTGCACCAAGAGTCCGGTGATGGGGCCGGCCAGCCACAGCAGGGGCAGGCTGGCTTCGTCGGCGCCCAAATAACTGTAGATGGGCCCCATGTTGCTCTGCTGCAGGCCGAAGCTGAACTGCAGCCCCAGAAAACCGACGTTCATCTGGATGATCTGCCGCAGGGAGAGGATGGGCTTGAGCATGGTGGCGGGCTCGTCAGGACAAAGGCGCGATTTTGAGCAAAAGATTGAAAACGTTTCCAAAGGTGGAAACCCTTGAAACCGTCACGAATCTCGAAAGTGTGTGATGGCCAGTGGGTTTCAAGCGACACAGCAGGGATTTCCCTGATGATTGAGGATTTGCAAACGATTGCGAAGATTGCAATCGATTTCTATACTGCGTCCGGCTGATCGCCCATTCGGGGCCTCCCGGGCGAGTGATCGGATCCCAGCAGTCGTCTGCATTGCATCCGCTGGATGCTCGCCTGACCACCACAACTCGGCCCATGCGCCCAGGAGAACCCATGTCCAAGAAGACCCCCGTCGCCCGCCCCCTGGCCGTGGCGCTCACATTGGCCCTGACCCAATGGGCCGCCCATGCCCAGACCGCAGCGCCCAAAGATGGCCTGAACCTTGACCGCGTGATCGTCACCGGTACCGCAGTGGCCAAGTCCAAGATGGACCAGTCGGTGTCGGTCAGCTCGATCGACGGCGAGTCCATCGTCAAGTCGGGTGCGCAGAGCGCCGCTGAAGTGCTGCGCTCGGTCCCGGGCCTGCGCTCGGAATCGTCCGGCGGCGAAGGCAACGCCAACATCACCGCCCGCGGTGTGCCCATCTCGGCCGGTGGCTCGCGCTACGTGTCCATCCATGAAGACGGCCTGCCGGTGCTGCTGATCGGCGACGCGGCTTTCGCCACACCCGACATGTTCACCCGCGTGGACTTCTTCACCGACTCGGTGGACGCCATCCGCGGCGGCTCGGCCGGTACGCTGGGCACGAACTCGCCCGCGGCCATCGTCAACTTCATCTCCAAGACCGGCAAGCAGCCCGGTGGTGCAGTGGCCCTCACGCGCGGCCTGAACTTCGAGCAAAACCGCATCGACTTCAACTACGGCGGTGCCCTGGGCCAAGGCCTGCACTTCCAGATCGGTGGCTTCAACCGCGTGGGCGAGAGCACCCGCAACACCAACATCAACGTCGAGAACGGCGGCCAGCTGCGCGCCAGCCTGACCAAGACCTTCGACGGCGGCTACATCCGCGCCACCTTCAAGAGCCTGGACGACAAGACCCCCACCTTCCTGCCGGTGCCGGTGGGTCTGCAGGGCAACCGCATCGTTCAACTGCCCAAGGTTGATCCGCGCACGGCCTTCTTCATCAACAGCAACTTCCCGTCCGACATCACCCGCGACAAGAACGGCAACACGGTGGACGTGAACCCGCGCGACGGTCTGGCGGTGCAGAGCACGGCCTTCGGTCTGGAAGCCCAGTTCAAGCTGGCTGGCGACCTGACGGTCACCAACAAGTTCCGCCGCGCCGAAAACTCGGGCCGCTTCTTCGGCGTCTTCCCCGCCGGCAGCGCCCCCGTGGCTGCTGCCAACGGCATGAACCGCTACACCGGCACCACGCCCGTGTTCTCGGCCCACACCTTCAACACGTCGATCGATGACTTCGGCAACACGCTCAACGACCTCAAGCTGCAGAAGGCCGTCAAGCTGGATGGGCAGAGCAACCTGACCCTGACCGGTGGCCTGTTCACCGGACGTCAGGCTGATGGCGCCACATGGCGCTTCAACCGCTACAACATCGAGCTGACCGGTGACGGTGCCCGATTGCTGGACAACGCCGGCCGCGTGACCACCGCCTCGGTGGGCCCGAACGCCTGGGGCCAGTGCTGCTACTTCACCTACCACTACGACGTGGCGGTGACGGCGCCCTACGCTGCGGCCACCTGGGACAAGGGCCCCTTGAGCATCGACGCCTCGGTTCGCCGCGACGAGTTCAAGACCACCGGTACGCGCAATGAAGGCACGGCCGCTGGCTGGGATCCCGCCCAGCGCACGGTGGTCAACAACACCCGCAGCATCAGCAGCGGCTCGCTGGGTGTGAACTACCGCCTGAACAAGGACACGGCCTTCTTCGCCCGCAGCAGCACCGGCGCCTCCCTGCAGGCACCGGACCGTGGCGTGGGACTGCTGGGCAAGACCGAGCAGGTTGAGCTGGGCGTGAAGAACCGCATGGGCGCCGTCAGCTCCTTCGTCACGCTGTTCTCGGCCAAGACCCGCGAGGATGCCGGCTTCGAGGCCACCACCCAGACCTTCCGCGGCAACAACTTTGACGCCAAGGGTGTGGAAGCCGAAGTGAGCTGGCGCGCCGGCGCCTTCAGCATGACCGGTGGCGCCACCATGACGGACGCCGAGATCGCCAGCGGCGAGAACCGCGGCAAGACGCCCCGCCGTCAGGCCAAGTTCGTCTACCAGCTCACGCCGTCCTACCAAGTGGGCGCGGCTGAGTTCGGTGCCTCGCTGGTGGGCACGACCAAGTCCTTCGCACAGGATGACAACCAGGTCGTGATGCCCGGCTTCACCGTGGTGAACCTGTTTGCCGCCTACGAGCTGGCCAACAACCTCACGCTGTCGGTGGGCGTCAACAACGCCTTCAACACGCTGGGCTACACCGAAGCCGAAGGCCAGAACAACTTTGGCAACAACCCGCTGTATGTGGCCCGTTCGATCAACGGCCGCTCGGCACGTGCGACGCTGAAGTACAGCTTCTGAAGAACGTGTGATGTGAAGAAGGCAGAGGGCGCAAGCCCTCTGCACTCACTGCAAGGCACAACGGAAAACCGCCTGGGGCTCATCACCCACAGGCGGTTTTTCTTTAGGGTCTGTCTACAGCAGGTTGGAACTGGGTAGGGATGCTCAGCCCGGATAGCGCAGCCACATCAGCGCGTAGGGCGTCAGTTCCAGGCCATCATTGAGTGAAATGGATTGACCGCTCAGCAAGTCGGACGTGCGCGCCGGACCTGCGCTGAAGGTAGGGGCGCTGACCGACTGCGGGTGCTCCGCGAAATTGGCCAACACCAGCACGCGTTGCGCGCCCTCGCCGCGCAGGAACCCGAGCACATGTGGGTTGTGCGTGTAGAAGATCGTCAGTTCGGTACCCGCCAATGCAGGCGTGTCCCGCCGCACATCGATCATGCGCTGCAGACCGGTGCGGATCCGATGGTGCACGTTGCCCGCCGTGTCCACTTGCGCGTACAGCGCATCGTCGCGCGCAGGCCGATGCACCCAGCGACTGTCGCCGGCCTTGTCGGGGTTGTGCCGATAACCGTAGTCGTTGGGCATCCCGACTTCGTCGCCGAGGTAGATGAGCGGAATGCCCCCGCTGGACAGCGCCACTCCATGCAGCAGCAGGATGCGGTCCACGGCCCAGTGGTCGCCCTGCTCCAGGCCGCACAAAGACGCACAGGTGCCGCTGATGCGGCAGTCGCCCGTGGCCGGATTGTCCTGGAAGGGCACGCCCCGGGCGAAGCTGCCCGGAAACCGGTTCACATAGAAGCGGTTGAGAAACTGCCGATGGTCGTAGCCTTGGATGCCCAGCCGCGCTGCATCTTCGTCGGCAAAGGTCCACCCGATGTCGTCGTGGCAGCGCACATAGTTGACCCAGGTGGTGGCCTGGGGCAGCCGGTGGCGCTCGGCCAAGGCCAACTGCAGCAGGTTCACTTCCCGCGTCGCCAACGAGTTCCACAACAGCGCCATCTGCAGCGGGTTGTAGGAGAGCTGACACTCCTTCGGGTCGATGTAGCGCATCACCTCATCGGGGTGCACGATGGCCTCGCTCTTGAAGAGCAGGCTGGGCGCGGCAATGCGGCACAGCGCGTTGTAGGCGCGGATCAACTGGTGCGCCTGCGGCAGGTTCTCACAGGTGGTGCCGATGCGCTTCCACACGAAGGCCACCGCGTCCATGCGCAGGATCTCGGTGCCCAGGTTGGCGATGAACAGCAGTTCCCCGGCCATCGCGTCGAACACGAGCGGATTGGCGTAATTGAGGTCCCACTGGAAGCTGTTGAACGTGGTCCAGACCCAGCGCCCATCGGCCAACTGCGTGAAGGCCCCGGGATGCTGGTCGGGGAAGATCTCGCGGACCGTGCAGTCGACCTGGTCGGGCACCGTGCGGTCGGGGTAGATGAGGTAGTAGTCCTTGAACGGCGCGACACCGCCGGCCGCTTGCTGCGCCCACTCGTGCTCGTCGGACGTGTGGTTGAAGATGAAGTCCAGGCACAGGCTGATGTCGTGGCGCCGCAGTTCCAGCGCCAAACTGCGCAGGTCCTCGATGGTGCCCAGGGCCGGATTCGTTTGGCGGTAGCTGCTGACCGCGTAGCCACCGTCGCTGTTGCCTTCCGGGCAGCGGAAGGGCGGCATGATGTGCAGGTAGGTCACCCCCAGCCGCTTCAGCTCGGGGATGCGGCCGCGCACGCCCTGCAGACCTCCCGCCCACAGGTCGGCGTAACAAACGGCGCCCACCATGCGCTGGTCCGTGAACCAGGTGGGTTCGGTGTCGCGCTGCTCGTCAAGCCGGCGCCACTCGGGCGCACGCTGCTGCCAGCCTTGCCAGGCGGTGCGCACACTGCGCTCCAGCACCGCCATGAAGTCCTCGCGGTCGCCGTAGAGGGCGGACAGCGCTTCTGCCAAATCGCCCGCGTGGCGGTGAAGACGCCGCTCGAAGGGCTCCCAACTGGAGACTGGTGCCAGCGCTGCGCACCCCTGGCGCAGATGAGCCGCGAGACGATCGGCGATGTGATCGGCGGCGTGATCGATTTTGAGGTCGGTGGACAGCATCGACATTACCGCAGGGCGATGGCCCACAGGCGCCCAACGGCCGCCAGGCCGTCGCGCGCGGGGAGACTGCCGAGCAGTTGGCGGGCTTCATCCCGACGGCCTGCGGATGCCAGGACCAAGGCCAGGTGCAGCTTGGCGTCATCGGGCTCACGCGTGAGTCCCTGCGCAATCGCCTTCTGCATCAATGGCGCAGCCACGTCAGCCTGTCCATGGCTCCACGCGGCCAGGCCCACCAGCAGCAACTGCCGCGCATCCCGGCCGGTTTCGGCCTGACGGCGTGCTTCGGGCAATTGCGCCTTGTCGGTGTCGGCCTCGCGTTGCGCACGGGCCAGTAGGTCACGCTGCGCCTGCGCCGAAGCGCCCTTGCCCAGCACGCCGGCATCAAAACCGGCCTTGAGGAAATCCACGGCCTGGGCGGGCAATGCCGCCCGCAAGGCCAATTGCGCGGCTCCCATGAAGTCTTCGGCGTCTTCCATGGCGCCCACGTGCTTCATCAGCCTCAGGCTGTCGAGCATGAGGCGATCGGCGAAGTCGGGCAGACGCTGAAGACGTGCCACGATGTCGGCCCAGTATTCCTTGCGGGGATGGTGACGAACCAAGCGCTCCAGGTCACGGTAGTAGCCTGCGTCGTCACCGAGCTTGGCGTGGCAGGCGGCCGACGCGCGCACCTGCGGCTCCGGCGGGGTCTCGCCGCGCCGCTCGGTGGCGGGCAACACCACCGCGAGTTGGTCGACGACGGTCTTGCAGTCCCCTTTGGCCAAGGCGACGCGTACCAGGATGACCCGCACCGACTCATCTTGTCCGCCGGCTTCCAAGTGCGCTGCAGCCCATCGCGCTGCGGCATCCTGGTCCTTGAGCTTCAGACTCAGGCCTGCCAGTTGGGCCAGCACCGTTCGGCGTTCCTCAACGGTTGCCTTGCCGGTTTTCAAGGCCATGTCGAGTGCGGTGACGGCCGCCGCATCGTCATTGAGCGCCGCGGCTGCCGCGGCCTTGAGCCGCTCGATCATGTAGGTCTCGTAGAGCGAGCGATCCGAGATCTTGTTCTCCACGTCACGCAAGCTGGCGATGGCGTCACGGGGCTTGCCTGCGGTGAGCAGGGCTTGCACCGCCTGCAGGGGTGTGGCGACCTGGGGGCGCAGCACGTCGGGCACTTGCGCGTGGACCAGCGGCGCGCACAGGAACACAAGCGCCGCGAGGCGCGCGGACCAAGACCGCAACGAAGGGAACTGGGGCATCACGTTCACGAAGGCAAAGGAACCGAGTGGAAGCCAGCCACGCAGAAAAGCGGCCGGCGCGCATGGATTGCTTGCAACCTCTACCTTGCCTGAAAATGCAAACGTTTGCAACCCATGATTGACCTGAGGTCATTGAGGCGTTGAACCCTTCGCCGCCATCTGCACCCGAACCTTTCGGGCAGCCGTACAGCGAAAGGTACCGATCAACCCGGCAACTCTCCTCGGCGGGGGAGGTCGGCACCGCGGCGACTGCAGGTGATGGCCGCAGCTTGTGTGGCAAACGACAGCGCCCGCTGAATGCGCTCTGAGGTCATGACGTTCAGCGCCGAGGACGACAGCCCATCATGTTCGGCCAACCAGGTGAGCAAGGCTGCCTGAAAGGTGTCGCCCGCACCGACGGTGTCGACCACGTCCACCACCACCCGCGCCGTGTCTACCTGACGTTGAGCGGTCCAGGCGCTGGCGCCTTGGGCTCCCCGCGTCACCACCACCAGCGCCACACCTGACTGCAGGGCGCGCTGCGCAAATGCAGCAGGTTCCTCGCCAGGAAACAGCAGATGCAGGTCCTCGTCGCTGATCTTCAGCAGGTGCGTGCGAGGCAACATCCAGTCCACGTGAGCCCGCCACACCTCGCGGTTGGGCTGCACATTCAAGCGCACATTGGGGTCGTAGGAGATGAGGCTGGTGCCCCGAGCCTTCTCGACGATGGCGCGCTGGGTGAGCGCGGTGGCCCCCATGACCGTGGCGTAAGAGCCCACGTGGACGCAGGCCACGTCCTGCGGCCAGGCTTGCAAAACCGACTCATCCAGCAAGCGGTCCGCGCCCTGGTCCCCATAGAAGGCATAGGAGGGCACACCATTCGCGTCCAAACCCACGAGGCTCAAGGTGGCCGGTGCATCCAGGCGCTGGATGAGGCGGGTGTCCACGCCCTCTTCCTCCAAGGCCTGCGCCAGGCGCTCGCCCAGAAAGCCCCGCGACAGCGCCGTCACCAGCGCAGCGGGCTGCCCCAGGCGTGCAAGGCCCACCGCCACATTGAACGGTGAGCCGCCGATGCGGGCGTCAAGCGACAAACCCGTTGCTGTTCGGCCCGTTTCGAAGACGTCGAACAGTGCTTCACCACAGACTGCAAACTTCATCGGGCTGCCCTCATACCGCTGCGCACTGGCCCGCCCACCGCTGGCCACGAATCAGCGGGCATCATAGTATTGGAAACGATTGCAATCCAGTTGCGTGTGGCAAGTGATCCACGCCGGCGCGCGGCACCGGGGTGTCAACCCACCGTGCTCTTGCGCACCACCAGATTCACCGGCATCGTGCGAGACCTGGGCGGCTCCCCTTCGACCTGCGCCAGCAGGGCCTCCACGATGCGTCTGCCTGCCTCATCCACCGGCTGGTGCACGGTGGTCAGCGGCGGGTCGCTCCAGGCCGCCAGGGGCGCATCGTCGTACCCCGTGATCGACACGTCCCCCGGCACACGCCGACCGGTCGCGCGCACCGCACGCACCGCCTGCAAAGCCAGCAGGTCCGAACAGGCCACGACCCCATCGAAGGACAGGCCATCGCGATACGCCTCGTCCAGGCGCCTGCGCGCGGCGGCTTCTTCAAACGGAACATCAAGAAGCCATTGGCGGTCGAACTTGATGCCGGCCTCCTTCAGCGCGTCCAGGTAACCCTGGTGGCGCCAGCGGACCTCGGGCAGTTGCGGATCGCCTAGGAACAGGATGCGTTTGCGCCCGCCCTTGATCAGATGCCGGGTGGCCTGGTAGCCGCCATCGTGGTTGTCGCCGCCCACCGTGCAGTACAACTGCTGCGGCATCTCCGCCCCCCACACCACCAAGGGCACGTGCCGCGCGGCCATCTCATTGAGCTGGTCATGATGCCGCCACTGGCCGATGATGATGACGCCGATGACGCGGCCGGCGTCGTATGACGCGCCCGCCGAATCCAACTTCTCCGAGTCGACCCGCGACAGCAGCATTTCATAGCCGCGGTCGGTCAGCGCATCGGCAATGCTGCCCACGATGGCCAGGAAGAACGGGTCGGAGATGTGCTGGCGTGATGTCGAGTCATAGGGCACCACCACCGCAATCGTGCGGTTCTTCTGCATGCGCAGGTTCTGCGCACCCTGGTTGATGGTGTAGTTCAGCGAGCGGGCCAGTTCCACCACGCGCTGCCGAGTTTCCGCATTGACCAGCGTGCTGCCCGACAAGGCACGCGACACCGTGGACACGGACACGCCCGCAAGCCGCGCAATGTCGGCCATCTGCAAGCGGCGCCGCTCACGCTCGGCCACCACGGCCGCCGCAGCCGCGGTTTCCTTCATCGCCTTGGAAGAAGACGGGGCTGCTGCCTTGGGCTCGGCAGGCCGCAGATTCTTCGCAGGCGGTTTGCTCACGGCAGGCATTCCAGCGCGTGCTGGTAGGCAGGCTCGTGCATCAGCTCATCCCAGGGCAGGGGCGGCTCTTGCGGCAGCAGGCGCTGACGGCGCTGCTCGCTATCGGGGTCCGGCTGCCACTGGCCCTTGCGGGCGGCTGCACCCAAGCCCTCCAGCAAGGCATCCACCGCTTGGCCGCCGTCAAGACTCTGGTTGCACAACAGCACCAGGTCACAGCCGGCCTCAAGCGCCAATGAAGCGGCTTCGGCGTAGCTGAGTTCGCCCCCTTCCAGGTGGCGCGCGCCTTCCATGCTGAGGTCGTCGCTGAAGATGGCACCAGTGAAGCCCATGTCGCCGCGCAACACCTCGCGCAGCCAGCGGGTGGAGAAACCTGCCGGTCGGCTGTCCACCTTGGGGTAGATGACATGCGCGGGCATCACGCTGGACAGGCTGGCGCTCAAGGCCCCATAGGGCAGCGCGTCGTCGGCCAGGATGGCCTTGAGGCTGCGGCGGTCCACCGGCACCTCGGTGTGGCTGTCGGCCTTCACGAAGCCATGGCCAGGGAAGTGCTTGCCGCAGTTGTGCATGCCGGCGCGGCGCAGGCCGTGCATCACGCTCTGCGCCAGGGCCGACACCACGCGCGGGTCGCGGTGGAAGGCGCGGTCGCCGATGACGGTGCTGCCGCCATGGTCCAGGTCCAGTACCGGCGCGAAGCTCAGGTCCACACCGCAGGCCCGCAATTCGGCGCCCAGCACATAGCCGGTGGCCACGGCGGCGTTCATGGCGGCCAGCGCGCCAGTTCCCGGGGCCCCTTTGGTGTCGCGAATCCATCGCTCGCCCAAGGCGCGCATGGCCGGCAGGTGCGTGAAGCCGTCGGTCTTGAAGCGCTGCACGCGGCCACCTTCATGATCCACGCAAATCAGGATGTCGGGCCGCAGGGACTTGATCTCGGCGGTGAGCTCGGTGAGCTGTCGGCGGTCTTGCCAGTTGCGGGCAAAGAGGATGAGGCCGCCGGTCAGAGGGTGCTTCAGGCGCCGGCGGTCTTCTGCGTTGAGCGTGGTGCCGGCGATGTCCAGAACGACAGGTGAATGTGCAGTCATGCCCGGATTGTGCACAGACCCCGGGACTGGAACATCAGGGTTTGCAATCCTTTGCACGCACGGGTGCCTGCTCCACCACCACGAAGGCCGAGGCATAGTCCGACTCGTCGGTGACGCTCACATGCGCGCTCCAACCACGCGCCTCGAACCAGGCGGCCAACTCTCCGTGCAGGCGAATGTGAGGCTGCCCGCCGGCGGCCTTCACCACTTCGCAGGCCCGCCAGGTCATGGGCCAGGTCATGCCCAAGCCAATGGCCTTGGAGAAGGCCTCCTTGGCGGCAAACCGCGTGGCCAGGTAGCGAATGCCGCGCAGTTCCACCTTGGCCAATCGATGGCGGAACACCTCGATCTCATGCGGGCCCAGCACCTTTTCGGCAAAGCGCTCACCTCGGCGCTCCAGCGTGGCCGTGATGCGGCGGATGTCGCACAGGTCGGTGCCAACGCCGATGATCATGCCCGGCCCCCGCTCGATGCGTGGGCCGCCTCGATGCAGCGCAGGTAAGCCGCCACCGTGGCCGCGTAGCCCAATTCCAGGGCGTCGGCCACCAGAGCATGACCGATGCTCACCTCGGCCACACCGGGCACCGCGCGAAGGAAATCGGTGAGGTTGTCGCGGTTGAGGTCGTGCCCTGCGTTCACGCCCAGGCCGGCGGCCAAGGCCGCTTGCGCGGTAGCGGTGTACGCGGCCAAGTTTGTCGACAGGGCGGTTGCCGTTTCCTGATTCGCCGCAGTCCCTAGAGCCGCGCCCTGGGCTGCAGCCCCATTCGCCGCGTGCATGCGCGCATACCCCTCGGTGTACAGCTCCACCCGGTCCGCGCCCACGGCCCGCGCGTGGGCCATGGCCTGCGGCACGGGGTCCATGAACAGACTGACCCGCACCCCCAGGGCGTGGCATTCATCAATCAGCGGCTTCAGGCGTTCGCTGTCAGCCGGCAGATTCCAACCATGGTCGCTGGTGAACTGGTCCACCGAATCGGGCACGAAGGTGGCCTGGTGAGGCCGCACCGCGCGCACGATGTCCATCAAGTTGTGGAAAGGATTGCCTTCGATGTTGAATTCGGCCTGGGGCCATTGCCGCATCAGGGCGGCGATGTCGTCCACATCCGCAGCCCGGATGTGCCGCTCGTCGGGGCGGGGGTGGATGGTGATGCCCTGGCAACCCGCCTCCAGGCACGCCTGCGCCGCACGCACCACGCTGGGAATGTTCAGGTGACGCGAGTTGCGCAGCAGCGCCACCTTGTTCACGTTCACCGACAAGGCCGTGCGGTGGTGGCGGTGTTCGTGACCGTCGTCGATCATCAGTGGGTTCATGGCGTGGTTCCGGTGGTGGCCAGTGCCCCCAGGCGCCGCAAGGACTGCATCAGGTCGCGGGTGCGCAGGGACGCGCCGGCCAGATGATAGGCAAGCACATGGCGAAGAAGGGATCGAAGGGCCGTGCGTGATCCCTGGCAAGCCTGGCGAAGGGCCGCTGCCGAGCCGGACATCAAGGCGGCCTGCAGACCAATCCAGTCATGGCCTTCCAAGGCCTCGTCGGCGTCAGACGCCCGCACCAGCCCCAACTCGGGGCGCCAGGTGTAGCGCTCGGTGGCGCCCAGCACCTGGGCGTTCAAGGCATCCTGCGCGAGGTCGGGCAACAAACCCAACTCCTGCAGCAGACTGAGTTCAAACGCGCGCAGGGCGGCCTGCAGATCGCCCTGGGGCTGGGCCAATTCAGCGAGGGTGGCGCGGTAGCCATCGAACAGTTCGGCCTGCACCGCACCGCGCGGCAGGAACTTCATCAGCAATTCATTGAGGTAGTAGGCACTGAGCAGCGCAGCCGAAGGCAGCACCGGCGCACCAGGCGCCCACTCGGCCGCACGCAGGGTGCGCACCTCATCATCCGCCTCGTTGGTGCGCGACCGGCTGAGCTGCACCTGTACACACTGAAAGGGCAGGAGCACCGAGCGCAATTGCGAGTAGGGCCGCTTGGCGCCCTTGGCCGCCGCCACCAGTCGTCCTTCGTCCCGCGTGTAGAGGTCCAGGATCAGGCTGGACTCGCTCCAGTCATAGGCATGTAAAACGAATGCCAGCTGGCTGCGCGACGGGGCCGGGGCGCGCCGGGCTGCAGGGCTTTGAGCAGAGGCTGCGCGCGGGCGCTCACTCATAGCCGTAGGACCGCAGGTGCTCCTCGCTGTCGGCCCAGCCCGAACGCACCTTCACCCACAGTTCGAGAAAGACCTTGGCGTCCATCAGATGCTCCAGGTCCTGCCGGGCCTCACTGCCGATGCGCTTCAATCGCTCGCCTTGCGCCCCGATGATCATGCCCTTGTGGGCATCGCGGTCCACCACGATGCTGGCGCTGATGCGGCGCAGGCGCCCTTCCTCTTCATACTTGTCGAGCACCACCGTGCAGCTGTAGGGCAGCTCATCGCCGGTCAGCCGGAAGAGTTTTTCGCGGATGATTTCGCTGGCCAAGAAGCGCTCGCTGCGGTCGGTGAGCGCGTCTTCCTCGTAGAACCAAGGCTGCTCGGGCAGGAAGGGCTGCACGATGCCCAGCAGGCGCTGCACATCGGCGGAACGCCGCGCGGACATGGGCACGAACTCGGTGAAGTTGCGCCGCTCCTGCATCTGCTTGAGCCAGGGCAGCATCGCCTCGCGCTTGACCACCGCATCAAGCTTGTTGGCCACGAGGATGACGGGCTTGTGCTCGGGCAGCAGGGCCAGCACCTTGGCGTCATCCAAGGTGAACTTGCCCGCCTCCACCAGGAACAACACCGCATCCACATCCGAGAGCACCGACTGCACGGTGCGGTTGAGGTTGCGGTTGAGCGCCGTGGCATGCCGGGTCTGGAAGCCCGGCGTGTCGACAAACACGAACTGGGCACCAGTGCCGGGCGTTTCACCGGCGAGGGTGCGGACACCGGTGATGCGATGGCGCGTGGTCTGGGCCTTGCTGGAGGTGATGCTGACCTTCTGGCCCACCAGCGCGTTGAGCAGCGTGCTTTTGCCCACGTTCGGGCGGCCGACGATGGCCACGAGCCCGCAGCGGGTGCCCGCGCCGATCATGGAACTGTCCTGACCAAGCTCGCGCTGTTCATGGGGTGGCGTGTCGCCATGGTTGATGTTCATCGTGTTCAAGCCTGCAGCGGACCATCAGGCCCGTCATTGGCCTTGAGCTGGTCGAGCAGGCGCCGCGCGGCCTCTTGTTCAGCGATGCGACGCGAGCGCCCTTCGCCGCGTTCGGCCAGGGACAAGGCGGACACCGCACACTCCACTTCGAAAGTTTGCGCATGCGCTTGCCCGCGCGTGGCCACGATGCGGTAGGCCGGCACCGGCAGGCGGCGGCCTTGCAGCCACTCCTGCAATTCGGTCTTGGGGTCCTTGGACCAGCGATTGAGGTCGGCGCTGTCGATGAGCGGCCCCAACAAACGCTGCACCACACCCGCGGCGGCTTCATAGCCCGCGTCCATGTAGACCGCGCCAATCAAGGCTTCCAGCGCATCGGCCAGGATGGAGGGCCGCTGCGCACCACCCCCCTTGGCTTCGCCGTCGGACAGACGGACCAGGCCGGGCAGGTCCAGTTCCAGGGCCAGGCGGTGCAGGCTGTCTTCGCGCACCAGGTGGGCGCGCACGCGGGTGAGGTCGCCTTCGGCGCTGTCGCCATACCGCCGGTACAGCAGCGCCGAGACCGCCGTGCTCAACACGCTATCGCCCAGGAATTCAAGGCGTTCGTTGTGGTCCGCGCCGAAGCTGCGGTGGGTGAGGGCACGCGTGAGCAGTTCGGGCTGCGACCACCGGTGGCCCAGCCGCGTCTGCAGCCTGTCCAATGCCGAGGTGGCGCCGCCCATGCTCAGTTGAAGCCCCCGATGCGGCTGAAGTTGCCGAAGTTCATCCACACGAAGAACGCGCGGCCCACCAGGTTCTCGTCGGGCACGAAGCCCCAGTAGCGCGAATCCTGCGAGTTGTCACGGTTGTCGCCCATCACGAAATAGTGACCGGCGGGCACGGTGCATTGCACGCCTTCGGCGGTGTAGCTGCAATTCTTGGCGTGCGGGTGATCAAAAGCGCCAAGCACAAACGGCGGCACGGCTTTGTCGGTCAGCACCCGGTGCGGCTTCTCGCCCAGTTGCTCGGTCCACTGCTGCGCATAGCGCAAGCTGTCTTCGTCATAGAAGTCAGGCAAGGCCGTGGTGGGCACGGCCTGGCCGTTGATGGTCAGCCGCTTGTTGATGTAGGCCACGGTGTCGCCCGGCAGGGCCACCACACGCTTGATGTAGTCCACGCGGGGGTCCACCGGGTAGCGGAACACCACGACATCACCACGTGCGACGGGGCTGAGGCCCACCACCTTGGTGTTGAGCACGGGCAGGCGGATGCCGTAGTGGAACTTGTTGACCAGGATGAGGTCGCCCACGGCCAGCGTCGGGATCATCGAACCCGAGGGAATCTTGAAGGGCTCGAAGAGAAAGGAGCGCAGCAGGAAGATGCCCAGGATGACGGGGAACAGGCCTGCGGTCCATTCCACCCACCACGGTGGCGTGAGCGCTTGGGCCTGCGCGTCTTCCAGCCGATCATCCACCTGGGTGATGCCCAGTTTCTGCAACTCACCGCGCCGGCGCACGGCTTCCTGTTCCAAGGCCAAAGCGGCTGCTACCCGCGCAGGGCGGAAATGAAAGCGCTCTGCCAGCCAGAACAGCAGCGTGGCCGTGGACATGAGGAACAGCAGCAGCGAGAAATTACCCGCCCAGCGGCCCAGCCACCAGCCGCCGAGATAAAAGGCCAAGAGGGCGTACAAGCCCGCGGCCAGGGGCGTCATCAGGGATGCCATCAGTCGTCCACCTGCAGGATGGCCAGGAAGGCTTCCTGAGGCACCTCCACGGTTCCGATTTGCTTCATTCGCTTCTTGCCGGCCTTCTGCTTTTCAAGGAGCTTGCGCTTGCGGGTGATGTCACCACCGTAGCACTTGGCCAGCACGTTCTTGCGCAGCGCCTTGATGTTCTCACGCGCAATGATGTTCGCACCGATGGCGGCCTGGATGGCCACGTCGTACATCTGACGCGGAATCTGTTCGCGCATCTTGGCTGCCACGGCGCGGCCGCGGTACTGGCTCTGTGATCGGTGCACGATCATGGCCAGCGGGTCGACCTTCTCGCCGTTGATGAGGATGTCCACCTTCACCACGTCGGCGCTGCGGTACTCCTTGAACTCGTAGTCCATGGAGGCGTAGCCGCGAGTGGCGGATTTGAGCTTGTCGAAGAAGTCCAGCACGATCTCGGCCAGCGGCAATTCGTAGGTGAGCATCACCTGCTTGCCGTGGTAGGCCATGTTCATCTGGATTCCGCGCTTGGCATTGCACAGCGTCATCACCGTGCCCACATAGTCCTGCGGCATGTACAGATGCACGGTGACGATGGGCTCGCGGATGTCGGCAATGCGGCCCTGGTCGGGCATCTTGCTCGGGTTTTCCACCTGCAACACGGTGCCGTCACCCAGTTCCACCTCGTACACCACGCTGGGTGCGGTGGTCACGAGGTCCTGGTCGAATTCGCGCTCCAGCCGCTCCTGCACGATCTCCATGTGTAGCAGACCCAGGAAGCCGCAACGGAATCCGAAGCCCAGGGCCTGGCTGACTTCGGGTTCAAAGCGCAGGCTGCTGTCGTTGAGCTTCAACTTCTCGAGCGCGTCGCGCAACTGGTCGTACTCGCTGGCCTCGGTGGGGTACAGCCCCGCGAACACCTGGGGCTGGATTTCCTTGAAGCCCGGCAGCGGTTCGGTGGCGGGGCCCAGGTTCTGCGGCAGCTTCTTTTCCAGGGTCAGGGTGTCGCCCACCTTGGCGGCGGCCAGTTCCTTGATGCCGCAGATGACGAAGCCCACTTCACCGGCGCGCAGCATGTCGCGGTTCTCGCTCTTGGGTGTGAACACACCCAAATGCTCAATGGGGTACACCGTGTTGGTGGCCATGAGGCGAATGCGTTCGCCCTTGCCGAACTGTCCGTCGACCACCCGCACCAGCATCACCACGCCCACATAGTTGTCGAACCAGGCGTCGATGATCATGGCGCGGGGCGGCGCATCGGGGTTGCCGCGCGGTGGCGGCATCTTGGCAATCACAGCCTCGAGGATTTCGTCGATGCCCATGCCCGTCTTGGCGCTGCAGGGAATCGCATCGGTGGCATCGATGCCGATCACGTCCTCGATCTCGGCCTTGGCGTTGTCGGGGTCGGCCTGCGGCAGGTCCATCTTGTTGAGGACCGGCACCACTTCCACGCCCAGGTCGAGCGCGGTGTAGCAGTTGGCCACGGTCTGCGCTTCCACTCCCTGGCTGGCGTCGACCACCAGCAGCGCGCCTTCGCATGCACTCAGGGAACGCGAGACTTCATAAGAGAAGTCGACGTGACCCGGCGTATCGATGAGGTTGAGGTTGTAGACCTGACCGTCACGCGCGGTGTACTTCAGCGCGGCTGTCTGCGCCTTGATGGTGATGCCGCGCTCCCGCTCGATGTCCATCGAGCCGAGGACCTGCGCTTCCATCTCGCGATCCGACAGGCCTCCACAACGCTGGATGATGCGATCGGCCAACGTGCTCTTGCCGTGGTCGATGTGGGCGATGATGGAGAAATTTCGAATGTGCTTCATGGACTAAAAAAAAGGCGCGTCGAAGTGGTGACGCGCCTTCCAACAAAACGTATGGCAACTGCTTGTTGGGCTTTCATTCTATCGAAAAGCGCCGCGCTGGAAACCGCGCCAATACTGGGGTTTGCGCCGTTGCAGCATTCCAACAGGAAAAGTTGTCAACAAGTTATACACAAGTCGGAAGTAAGGGGTTCGATCGGTCTTGAAAGACCGCAGTCAAGCCCCGGGAAGCAGGCCAAGTCCACCAAAAACGCGCGGAATCGCGGTCAAACGGGCTTGGTTTTGCAACTTCGGGTCATTCTAGTCGCGGGGGCCGCCGAGACCGGGCTTGAGGGTCAAAAGTAAGCGAATACTCACACCTTCAATTCAAGTTCGACCAGACCCGGCGAAGTCGCCCTTAAACCCATGCTGCGCAGTGGGTCTTAACGTGGGCGGAGGACCAAAAGGTTGGTGGAGCCGCCCCGATTGACGACCAAGGGCACCGGCTTGTTGCCTTCGGCCTTCTTGACCAAGGTGGCGAACTGCTTCGCATCCGTGACCTCCTGGTTGTCGAAGGCGAGGATTACGTCTCCCTCGCGCAGGCCGGCCCTCGCTGCAGGCCCTTCCACGGCCTCCACACGCACACCGCCCCGGATGCGCAGTTCCTTGCGCAGCGCCTCGGTGGTGTCGGTCACGGTCAAGCCGAAAGGCAACTTGGATGCCGCATTGTTCTCGCGCGGCTCATTCGCTGCCGCGCGGCGCGGCTTCTCGGGTTCGAACTCACCCACGGTCACGGCAATGTCGCGCGTGCTGCCACGGCGCAGCACCTGCAGCGTGGTGCGCGAACCCGGCTTGGTGGCACCGATCAGGCGCGGCAGGTCGCCAGACTTCTCGACGGTCTTGCCGTCCACCTTGAGGATGATGTCGCCCGCTTCCACGCCGGCCTTGTCGGCGGGACTGCCCGACTCCACGCCTTGCACCAGCGCGCCCGTGGGCTTGCCCAGTCCCAGCGATTCGGCCACTTCCTTGCTGACCGCGCCAATGGACACGCCGATGCGGCCCCGGATCACACGACCATTGGCGCGCAATTGGTCGGCCACGCGCATGGCTTCGTCGATGGGGATGGCGAACGAGATGCCCATGAAGCCACCGGAGCGGCTGTAGATCTGCGAGTTGATGCCCACCACTTCGCCGCGCAGGTTGATCAGCGGACCGCCCGAGTTGCCGGGGTTGATCGCCACGTCGGTTTGGATGAAAGGCAGGAAGTCGCCGGTGTCGCGCTGCTTGGCACTGACGATGCCCGCCGTCACGCTGTTGTCCAGCCCGAAGGGCGAGCCGATGGCCATCACCCATTCGCCGACCTTCAGGCGGTTGGTGTCGCCAATGCGCACGGCCGGAAGTCCGGTGGCGTCGATCTTCACCACCGCCACATCGGTGCGCGCATCCGCACCCACGATGCGCGCCTTGAACTCGCGCTTGTCCGGCAAGGTCACCAACACCTCGTCGGCGCCGTCGATCACATGCGCGTTGGTCATGATGAAGCCGTCAGACGTGAGCATGAAGCCCGAACCGACGCCGCGCTGTTGCGGCTGCTCGTCTTCACCGCGAGGAGCACCACGGCGGCCCGGGTTGGGCGTGCCGGGCATGGGGATGCCGAAGCGGCGGAAGAACTCCTCCATCTGCGGGTCGATCTCGCCGCGGCTGCTGCGGCTGGGGCGCTCGGTGGTGCGGATGTTGACCACGCTGGGCCCCACGCGCTCCACCAGCTCGGTGAAGTCGGGCAGGCTGCTGAGCTGGGCCATTGCAGGCGAAGGAGACACCAGCAGCGCCGCACCGGCGACCACACCCAGACCCAGCATGGCCAATGCGCGGTTCCAGCGCGTCCCTTGCGGCCTGCCGGTGTCGGCCTTCAGATGCTCAGGTTGCGTCATCACAGCAGTCGGTTGGTTAACGGTGCTCATGCGGTCAAACGGTTCGTCAGGTCTGATGGAAGGGGGCCGCGTTGAATCAGGGCCGGGCCGGCAGGGCCAGCGCCATCTGATGCAAGGTGCCCATCGGTACGTCGCCCGACAGGGTAAGCCAGACGTCTTGCCGATGCACGGTCAGGGTGTTGAGCCGCTCAGAGGCCTCTGTGCGCGGCACATGTTCCCCTTGGCGGTAGGGCTCCACCATGACCGAGATGGTGGCCGAACCATTGGAATACAAGACCTGCACCGACTCCATCGGCCGCTGCGCGGGCCCGCGCGGCAGCCGCAGGATTTCACGGAACGGAGCTTGTGCGGACCCGGCGAACCCCGAGCCGGCCGACTCGTTGGCCGCACCTGCGCCCGGCGGGGCGATGGACGCGCGACGAATGTCCTCCAGGGGCTGACCGCCGCTGACCAGCGTGATGACGGATGCATCGCCGAAGTCGGCCCGCGTGGTGAAAAACGCTGCAGCCACGACCGCGAAGCCAGCCACCACGGCAGCGCTGCCCGCCCACAGGCGGCGCCGGATGGGGGCACTGCGGGTTGCTGGCGCTACTGACGCGGCAGCCGCTGCAGGCGCCAGCACCACCGGCTCTGTGTTCAGAGACTGCTGAACCCGCTCCAACAGGCGCTGATCCTGCTCCTTCGTGGACGCCAGGTCCGATGAACGAAGGACGTCGCCGATCAGGTGGTAGGTGTGCCAGTCGCCCTGGACATCACGCTGCTGCGCTTCCTGCGCCAACCAGCGCTGCAGTTCAGCCTCATCCAAGTCACCGTCCATGACCGCTGAAACCAGCGTGCGGCGCTGTTGATCGTCATGGTGTTCGGCCATGGCCCACTCCTGTGTTCTACCAACGCTGGCCACCGCGGCGGTCCAGGACCGGCCGCAGCCGCTGCGCGATGGCCTCGCGGGCACGGAAGATGCGCGATCGCACCGTGCCCACGGGGCAGTTCATTGCCTGGGCGATCTCCTCGTAGCTCAGCCCTTCGATCTCGCGCAGCACGATGGCTTGGCGCAGGTCTTCGGACAGGGCATCGATCGCCTCGTTCACGACCCGGGCCACTTCCTTGCTGGCAAGGACCGCTTCGGGTGTCTCGTCATCTCTTTGTTCCAGTTGCCGACCGGAAGTTTCATCGTCCTCTTCACGGCGGTCGGCCAGGGCAGATTCGGTGATCACCGGGTCGCGGCCGAGCGTCATCAATTGCTTCTTCGCCGTATTCACCGCAATGCGGTAAAGCCAGGTGTAGAACGCGCTTTCGCCGCGGAACTGCGGCAAGGCCCGATAGGCCCGGATGAAGGCCTCCTGCGCGATGTCCTGCACGAGGTCGGTGTCACGCACGAAGCGCGCGATCAGGCGCTCCACGCGCCGCTGGTACTTGATCACGAGCAAATCGAAGGCGCGCCGGTCCCCCTGCTGCACGCGCCGCACGATGGCCAGATCACTGTCGGCCGAAGTGGGCTCGGTCATGACCAGTTCAGCAGCACCGCCAGGCGGTGGCCCTGCACGCCCAGGCGCAGTGGCCGCAGCCAGATCCAGGCGCTTTGGCCAGCCGCGCTTGCCGATTCGGCCGCTTCATCCTCGTGGGCCGCATGGCCGCTGGTGGCTCGCGCTCTCAACAGGCACCACGGACCCAGGGTCAGGGCCAAGTGAAGGCTGCCCTGCCCCTGCCGCGCCACTCCCGCTGATCCCAGACACGCCCAGGCCCAGCGTTGCCCGTCAAACGCCAGCAGCCAGGGATCGCCGGCGCCTTCTCGCTGCGCCCATTGCTCATGGGTCAATAGCGTGATGAGACCGACCAGCGCCGCCATGAACAAGCGCTGATGGAGGTCGATGTTCGCCTGAGCCGCCCACGCCCACACCCAGGCCGAAAGCGCGCCGGCCACCAACGAAGCCACGGCGCGCTCCAGCCAGCGCGCGGCCGGCTCGGCAGGCAGTTGGATTTCAAAGGGGCCGGGGCGCCGCATGGAAAAACGGGCTCAGATGAATGCGCCCAGGGCGAGCGCGCGGGCCGACGGGTTCAGACCCGACGAAACACCAGCGTGCCGTTGGTGCCGCCGAAGCCGAAGTTGTTCTTCACCGCCACGTCGATCTTCATCTCGCGCGCGGTGCCGGCGCAGTAGTCCAGGTCGCATTCGGGGTCCTGGTTGAAGATGTTGATGGTGGGTGGGGACACCTGGTGGTGCAGGGCCAGCACCGTGAAGACGGATTCCACACCACCGGCCCCACCGAGCAGATGCCCGGTCATGGACTTGGTGGAGTTCACCACGACCTTCTTGGCGTGGTCGCCCAACGCCAGTTTGATGGCGTTCGTTTCGTTGAGGTCACCCAGCGGCGTGGAGGTGCCGTGCG